>JANQOD010000409.1 GCA_028289745.1 Allomuricauda sp.
GTTAAAAATAAAATTGTTAAAAGATCCATACCATCCCCTGAACTTGAGGTTTTCAGTTAGGTCGTACTTTAACGAAAGATTGAGGTTGGTGGCATCTTGAGTAGCTTCATTGTTACTTATCGCTATTGAAAATAAGGGATTGGTAACAGCACCAAGACTGTTTATTGGAACCCCGTTTGCAACAGGGGTGCCTCCGTTTATGAATGGATTGAAAAAGTTTCCATTCTCGTCAAAAGCGGGGTAAATAGCGGGTAGCGCATTGATAAAGCTACTAATTCCAACACCTGCACCGCCAGTATTCTGTGGAATCGTAAAACGATTGGAATATTGATATTGTGCTGAAGCATCAAGTGTGATCTTATCGGTCAAATCGATGCTGATTGAACCTCTAATGTTCCTTCTTTTGAATTCTGACTTTCCTTCTCCACCCAAAATACCTTCTTGATTGAAAAATCCTCCCGACAATGAATAGGAAAGTCTTTCTGACCCACCGATTACAGAACCATAGACGTTTTGTATGGGGGCATCATCAAAAACAACATCATACCAATCCGTATCAGGCAGCAATGCCCTTTCAGCTTCTGTGAATGCCCCTCTAAAACCTGGGGCGGTATTTCCATTTACGGCCTCTACCCCTTGGTTGTAGTATTGCAGATATTGATCTCGATTCATCAAATTGGGTTTGTTGAACAAACTTTGAATACCATAAAATGTGTTAATGGACACCTGGGGCTTCATCTCCCTTTTTTGCCCCCTTAAGGTTTCCACCAGAATAACCCCATTACCCCCTCTAGAACCATAGATGGCGGTTGAAGCTGCATCCTTCAGAACCGTTTGCGATACTATATCGTTGGGATTCAGGAAGCTCAAATTGGGTACTTGAATGCCATCAACAATGAACAACGGATTGGAATTATTGGGTGTGCCAACCCCTCTAACCCTTACTGTTTGCGGAGAACCTGGAGACCCTGAGTTTTGTTGAACCACCACACCGGGAATTGTTCCCTGCAAGGCTGCTTCCGCTTGGGATATGGGAAGCTGCTTTATGGTCTCCGATTTTACCGTAGCCACGGCAGTGGTCACGAGTCGTTTATTCTGTGTTTGGCCGTAACCAACAATTACGACCTCATCAAGGCTTTGGGCATCTTCCGCCAAGGTTATGCTCAATTCATTCCTGCCATTCAATTCGATTTCTTGCGGAGCGTATCCAATGTAGCTTATAACAAGAACCGCATTGGAATCGGACACCTCCAGAACAAAATTTCCGTCGAAATCCGTTTGGGTTCCATTCTGGGTACCTTTCTCCAAAACCGTAGCTCCCGGTAAAGGCCCACTTGCGTCACTTACGTTCCCTGTAATGGTCTGGGCATTTAATCCTGACACCATGGTCAAGAGTAGGATGGCGAGGCCAAAATATTTTGCGCTCATACTTTAGATTATTTGGTTATTTACTTGCTTGAGTTGTTAGTAATACGGATGTGCCGGCAACTCTTATTCAGCTGTCTAAAATTATTTGATAGGGGTTTCATTTTAAGACATTTTAACAATTCTACGGGACATCAAGCGGAACTATCGCTCTTGCGCGAAACAAGTATAAAGAACATATAAATAATTGATTTTCAAATAATTAAATAATATTTTCTATGTTTACGAAAATTGAACGAAAACGATTTCGTAGATTTTCGTAAAATCGTGGGTGCTTTTGTTGAAATCGTAATTCTGATGATAAAAAAATGTGGTTTTTTTATTAATCAAGAGAAGAAAAGTGAATTTGATAATTAGGAGACAAAAACTGTCTTTTGTGAACTGTTTTCTAGTGCCATCAAAAGATGGTGAAATGTTACTATTTTACCCTAGAACTTAGAGATAGCACACCATAAAACGGAAGATTAAAGGGTTCTTAGGTGAAAACGTTCAAGTTCTCAAGAATTTTTTTTCAAAGACACCTGATTTACTAACCTATATAGCAAAAACGAGATTCAGAAAATGGGCGTAAAGGAAAAAGACGTTCATAAAGCGACAACTCTTTAAATTGGGATATATAAATTCTCAAATCTTGTGTATTTCGAAATTATTTTCATAGATTTGTGTTGATGAACTAAATCGGTTTAGTTAAATTGAAAAAAATATTCCTCAAAGATATCGCCAACGAATTGAACCTGTCTAAGACCGCTGTATCATTGGTATTGAACAATAGGGGAGACGAGAACAAAATAAGCAAGAACACGCAAAAAAGGATTTTGGAATTTGCCCAAAAACACAATTACCGACCAAATCAAATGGCAAGGGGGTTGAGTTTGGGCAAAAGTGAAACGATTGGCCTTATTGTACCCAATATATCAGACATCTTCTATGCCAAAATTGCCAGTCATATAGAGTACAAAGCCAAAGAGTTTGGTTATAATGTGGTTTTTAGTAGTTCTAATGAAGATGCCCAGACGGAGCATGAACTAATTTCCTCGATGTTGAACAGACAGGTAGATGGCCTGATCATTGCCTCGACGCAAAAAAACCAAAATGAGATATTGAAATTAAAAAAATCCAATTTTCCTTTTGTTTTGATCGATAGGCATTACCCTGATATCAAAACCAACTATGTTATCGTAGATAATTTTGGGGGAGCCAAACAAATGACCGAACATTTGATTGGCCAAGGGAGAACAACCATTGGTTTGATCAGTATAAAAAGTGAATTGGATGCGATGCTGCAGAGAAAATTGGGGTATCAGGTGGCTATCAAGGATAACGGGATGACCCCCAACTCAAGAGCAATCAAAGAGTTAAACTTTTTTGATTACCAATCAGAAATGAAAAAGGCCATAAAAGCAATGGTGACCGGGGCAAAAAGTGTAGATGCCATCGTTTTTACCACGCATTATCTTGCGGCCTCTGGATTAAGGGAGCTAAGGTCTTTCGGTATAGATGTACCGCGAGAGGTCGCTATTATCAGTTTTGATGAACTGGGCGCTTTTGATTTGGTAGACCCTCCAATTTCTGCAAGTCGGCAACCCGTGAAAGATATAGGCAATATTGCAGTGGAGATTTTGGTGAACCAAATGGAAGATAAAAATGAGAAAATTGACAACAAAAGGGTATTGAAAACCGAACTCCTCATACGGAAGTCGTGTGGGGTTTAAAAATTTGCCAAATAACTAAACCGATTTAGTAAACAAAATAAGTACTTATGAAACACTCTCATCGATCATTGATCCACAAAGCATTTTGGAGTCTTTTCTTTTTGGCGGGTATGCAGGGATATTCCAATGTTAACAGCCTACTGCCCCCATCAATAGAAACGGCAAACGCACCCGTGCACGAGGGCAATGGAAACGGGCATATTCAAGAATTGAATACTAATTATCGCTTGTTCAATATTGCAAAAAATGATATCGAGGGCTATAAGGAAATGCTGTCTGGATCTGAATTTTTCCTTTATCCCTCCATACGGGAAGATATCGGAGTATCGATGATTGCCCGGGCGACGACAGGTAAAATGGGGTTTGAATTTTTAACGGGTGAGGTGCCGGTTGACCATGACCAGAACACGGTAACCTTTTTTATGCTTAGCGACATTGATTTGAATTTTAGTGAATCGTTTGACATTTCTGTAAACGATAAGCACCTACTGACATTTAATTCCAATAAAGACGGAACACTATCGGTCACCGACAATCCTGGAAACGGAAATGCTGAATATGTCTTGGTAAAAAGAGACGGCAATGGAGATGGACTGGGAGCCTTTCGCCTGACCGTGCCCACATCATCAGTTGAAAAGGGAAAAAGCGCAAAAATTCGGTTTGTTGGGCACAAAAAGAACTCCAACTGCTGGGTAATGATTTTCAAGGCAACAGATGCCGTAGCGCGAATCAAAAAATCAGTGGCCACTGAAGCAGCCTTCGTAATCAAGCAAAAAAATGACATACTCTACGTAGACGCGCCTGCACATTTTTCTGGCAAGCAACTCCATCTTATCAGCGATGGTAAAGAAAGTAATCGTAAAACGCTTAGGGCACAGGGAGAACTTGCCAAGGCATCTTTTGCAATTGCCCCCCCAAAAAAGAGTTTTGCAATTGTTTATGATGGATCGCAAATAACCCTTGAATTTGAAAAAGGGAACGGCACACTGTCTAAAACCGACATTGTCGGTAAATTTTTATACCATCACCGCACCCATTTTTCCAACGACTGGTTTGCTTCCTTGACCAAGCTCTATAAACCTGAGTTTTATGAAACCTATGATGACTTCTTTGATAAGAAATACGATAATGGCTTGGTTTCCATTATGAATTCAAGCCATCAAGACATTGCATGGGTAGATCGGCCAGAAGTATGCATTATTCTTAGGGATACCCTTTTGTTGAAACCAGTGCTAAAAGACGCGTTCATTAGGGATGACTACGGATTCGATATCGAAGATGGGCTGATGCTTCGTGAATACCTGCAACGTCATCCAGAATCAAAAGAACGCTTGACCACTTTGCTCAATAAAAAACTCATATCGGTCGGAGCTACATATAATTGCCCATACGAAGATATGTACGATGCCGAGGATCAAGTACGCCAACTGTATTTGGGCAAAAAATGGGTGAAAAAGACCTTTGGGGGCTACGACTCAAAAGTGTATTGGAATGTAGACGTGCCCGGTAAGTCTTTACAGACCCCGCAAATTTTGAAAAAAGCCGGGGTAGATTATATGATCATAAGCAGGCACGCGAAAAGCATGTTCCACTGGCAAAGTCCGGATGGCAGTTCAGTGTTCACCTATTCTCCCGGGCATTATGGTAACGATTTGCTGTATCTATCACGAGATTTGAACAACAAAATGAAATATGGCGCAGAACAAATATTGTTCTGGGAAAAGAACTTTGAAGAAAACAAAATACACACCCCCTTACTATCATCACAAGATATGCTTCCGGCAATCGACTATTCTGATTTTATCGAAGCTTGGAACGCTTTTGATTCATTGAAAGATGATGACCAAGTAGAAAAAAAGGTTTTTCTGCCCAATATGGAATTAATGACAGCAGATGAATTTATGCCTTTGGCAGAGAAAAACGCTACCAAAGTGGATACCATTATGGGAGAGCGCCCCAATGTATGGGTATATATTCATGGACCAGGTCACCACGATGCACTTTCCGCCAGTCGGGAAGCTTCAAAACTTTTGCCGGCTGCAGAAAAATTTCTATCGATTGCAAACATTCTTGATCCCAAGAAAGTGCAATATCCATTTAAAGAATTTGATGAGGCCTGGCAAGCCAAGATATACCCCGATCACGGATGGGGAGGTCATGATGGCGATATTACCGATAATCTGTTCAAAGAGAATCTCGTGAAAGCAAGAACCATGGGAAAAAACCTGCTGAACAAAGGCATGAACTTTATTTCAAGTCGAATAAAGAAAGATGAGAAAGCCGGAATACCCATTGTGTTGTTCAATAGTCTTTCATGGGAGAGAACGGATCCGGTTACCACAGCGGTCAGTTTTGCAAAAGGTGAAATACAGCATGTTCAAGTGGTTACGTCCGATAAGAAAAATGTGCCTACGCAAAGTGCCAATGTGGTACGCTATGATGACGGAAGCCTAAAAAGTGCCGATATCACCTTTGTTGCCAAAAATGTACCTTCAATCGGCTATACCACCTACTACGTAACAGATACTGAAAGGGTGCCAGATTTGAAGACCACCAATGCAACTGCCTCGGCGTACAACAATCCATTCTATAAAGTCAGTTTTGAAAAGGGCGGCATAGCCCAGATATTTGATAAGGAGTTGAAAAAAGACCTATTTCTCACCGACAACTTCAAGGTGGGCGATGTCTTTACGCTTCGATCTGTTGGTAATGGTGCAGGCGAGTTCGGAGACGTGCAACAACCAAGTATGGTCGATTTTGACAAAGTAAGTCTTCATGCCCCAGATTGGAGAATTTTGGAAAATGGCCCGGTATATACGACATACAGATTGGAACAACAGATTTTACATGCGATCGTGAGACAAGATGTTACGCTATACCATGATTTAAAACGTGTTTATTTTGACACAAGCTTGCGCAATTGGTCAGGTGAGTTGTACAGAGAATTTAGAACGGCCTTTCCCATCAATATGAATAAGCCCGAAGTGGCCCATGAAGTTCCTTTTGGAAGCGTACGGGTGGGCAAAGATGAAATTAAAACGGCGGGAGAGCGCTATACGCCACTTTGTAAAGACGTTCATCCAAGGGCTATTGTCGATTGGATCTCCGCCACAGATGATGAGATCTCTGTCACACTGAGCTCGTCAGTTGCAGCTGCTGATTGGGTAGACCCTACAGGACATCATGTAGATAAAGCGGTATTGCAAAATTTGTTGTTGGCAAGTAGAACATCTTGCCATTGGGAAGGCAATGAGTATTCGCAGGCGGGTAATCATGACTATCAAAATGTACTCACTTCAAATAGGGCAGGTAGCATTGCAGGGCAAAAAGTGGCCAAGCAGAAGAACGAGCCCTTGTATGTCACGTTCAATCCTGACACTTCGGTGAAATCATTTTTACCGGAAACCAAGAGTTTCTTTGCCATTGATTCAGAAGATGTGATGATATCGACAATAAAAAAAGCCGAAGATTCAGAAGATATTATTCTTCGCATGTATAATGTAAAAGACCAAGATAATACAGTAAATGTTTCTTCTTATTTTGATATCAAATCCTATAAGCACACCAACATAATCGAAGAAGACCCAAAAATTGTTTCTTCACAATTAAAGGTGGGTAAATATGCCATTGAAACGTTTAGCCTAGAGGCGAAAAAATAGGCCAAAGAGGTGATTCAACTTAAGATTAACCCATAAAACTTCAAAATGAAAGGACTTTGGAAAGATGATAATGAACTTTATAAGATTGCAAGGCGTGAACTTTTTGTAGCGCTTGTAGGTGATGTTTTGGACAAAATGGGATACTTGCATCAATTTCTTCCCCCTCATTTAAAGCCATTGCACAGCGATTTCGTGGTCATTGGCAGGGCCATGCCCGTATTGGAGGCTGATGTTTTTGAAGAGGTTGGCAAGGGTTCTCATAATTCCCTTATGAAAAAGCCCTTTGGAATCATGTTTGAAGCTTTGGATAGTTTAAAGGAAGGCGAGGTATATATCTGTTCCGGATCTTCTCCCGAATATGCACTATGGGGTGGTTTAATGAGTACCCGGGCCATAAAATTGGGAGCTGCCGGGGCGGTTTTAAATGGTTGGTCTAGAGATACCAATGAAATTTTAAAATTAAGATTTCCCACATTTTCGTACGGTGGATATGCCCAGGACCAAGGCCCTCGCGGTAAGGTAATCGACTACAATGTACCCATAGAGATTGAAGGCGTAAGGATTAATCCGGGAGATGTGGTCTACGGTGACCGTGATGGTGTTCTTATAATACCAAAGAAGGCAGTTAATGAAGCCTTTTCTGGGGCCATTGAAAAGGCCCGGGGAGAGCAATTGGTAAAAAAGGCCTTGGAAGAAGGCATGAGCACGGTAGATGCTTTTGAAAAATTTGGGATCATGTAGTACTTCGATCATCGAACATGAAAAACCAATCTTTTACATATCTTCTGACCATAACCTTTGTGTCGACCCTTGGCGGTTTTCTTTTTGGTTATGATACGGCCATTATATCAGGCTGTAATTCCTTTTTGCAAGCGCATTATGATTTATCATCCGGTATGCTGGGATGGGTGGTCTCATCGGCCCTTTTGGGAACAATCTTTGGATGTATCGTTGCCGGAAAAGTTACGGATCGTTATGGTCGAAAAAAAGCTTTGATAGTGGCAGCTTCGTGCCTTACCCTATCTGCATTGGGGTCAATGCTACCTCCACAATTCAGCGGCAATCTCAATGACGCCCATTGGATCACCTCAAGCTTAGACACCTCATTTATAACACTCATCGTGGTAAGAATAATTGGTGGTATAGGGGTAGGTATTACCTCAGTAGTTGCGCCAATTTATATTTCAGAACTAACGTTGCCCGAAAAAAGGGGTAAAATGGTTTCGCTCTACCAGTTGTCCATTACCCTTGGTATTTTACTTGCATTTTTGGTTGACTGGATAGTGTTGAGTCGAGCTGGTGAAAGTGCGGGGATTATTACAGAAGAACAAATTGGTTTTTGGAACTGGCTGTTCGTGGAAGAGCTTTGGCGAGGAATGTTCGGTACAGAGATACCCATTGCCCTACTATTTTTATCAATGCTCTTTTTTGTTCCGGAAAGCCCACGATGGAACATGGTCAACGGAAAGAAAGAACAAGCATTCGCCACCTTGGTCAAGATCGGTGGGGTCGAGCGGGCCAAAGCCCAGTTAGAGGAAATGAAGAAAGTTTCCTTAGCCCCGATCAAAGGAATAAAAGAATTGTTCAAGCCCTATTTAAGAAGACCCTTTTTGATAGGGGTTTTACTGCCCATGTTTTCGCATTTAAGCGGCATTGCCGCCATTATGTACTTCGCCCCAAATATCTTGAACGAGGCGATCAAAAGTGTGGAAAGCTCCTTTTTAGGGGCTGTGTTGGTAGGATTGGTCAATTCGGTTTTCACCTTCGTCGCCATAATGAACATAGAACGTTATGGCAGAAGAAAACTATTGCTTATTGGCGTTATTGGTGCTGCGCTGTCTTTGGCAAGTGTGGGTATATTATTCTCTATGGGCTCTAGCCTCGTGCTTATTCCGCTATTGCTATATGTGGCCTGTTTTGCTTTTTCCTATGGCCCCATTGTCTGGGTTATAATCAGCGAAATATTTCCTACGAGAATTAGGGGGCTTGCCGTTAGCATCGGTAGTTTTTCATTAATGGTGACAGGGTTTTTTATCACCCTTACCAACCCCATATTCATTGAACACATCAAGCCTTCGGGAACCTTTTTCCTGTATGCGGTTTTGACACTCCCAGCGATTTGGTTCATATGGAAGTTTGTTCCAGAAACAAAGGGTAAGACTTTGGAAGAGATAGAAATGACATGGAAGAAAAATCAGAAATGATCAAAAGAGAAAATTTGATGGAAAAATATCAGATCAAAGCAAATGGATACCACCCCTTTTTGATTAGGGATGGATGGCAAGTGGCCCAATTGAACTATATGCCAGAACAAGAAATTGGAAATATTACCAGATTGGATGTTCACCGTTTAACAGATGAGGCTTTCATCTTGTTAAAAGGGCATGCCGTGTTGATCGCAGCCGAAATCAGTGAAAGCGGAATACGTTTTCAGATGGAGCTGATGGAACCCAATATCACCTATAACATTCCGGTCGGTACTTGGCACAATATTGCCATGTGTGAAGGTTGTGAGATCATCTTAGTGGAAAAATCGAATACCCATATTTCTGATTTTGAACACCACGAGCTCAACCATGTACAACAAGAAGAATTAAAACATAAGGTGAGCACTATTTTGAACAATGTGCGAAGCTTAAAATAGAAGTCGATGAAAAATATAGATCTAAAAGGAAAAAAAGCACTGGTCACAGGAGGTAGCCAAGGTATTGGGGCTGAAATCTGTAACCAATTGGCCACATGTGGTGCAGACGTATTTATAAATTATAACAATAGTAGGGACAAAGCGGAAGCACTCGCTAAAAAAATCAAAGAAACCTATGGCACAAAAGCAGCTTGCTTTAAAGCGGATGTTTCCAAGGCCAAAGAGGTAGAAGCCATGTTTCTTCAGATGGATAAAGAAATCGGCACTGTTGATATTCTCGTCAACAATGCGGGTTGTGAGAGCGTTGTGCACGTTCTGGACATGGAAGAAACAACCTGGGACAAAATATTGAACGTCAATTTAAAAGGGCCCTTTTTATGTGCTCAGCATGCGGCCAAAAGAATGGAATCAAAAAGTGGTGGCGTTATCATCAATATTTCTTCGATCCATGACGTGGTTCCACGAAAAGGACTGATTCACTATTGTTCGGCCAAAGCAGGGTTAAAGATGTTCTCTAAATGTCTCTCACTTGAATTGGCAGAGAAGAACATTAGGGTTGTCTCCATAGCCCCAGGGGCCATAGAGACAAATATGAACAAGAAAGAGATAGCCAATTTTGGCAAGGACAAATTTGAGCGATGGATTCCGCAAGGAAGAATCGGAAATGTCTCTGATGTGGCCAACACGGTGGTGTTTATGGCAAGCGACCTTGCAGATTACATAAATGGTGCCGATATCTACATTGATGGGGCGTATATGAACCATACCATTCAATATGATCCCAGACCCGCCCGAAAGAAAAACTAGTCCGCACCCATGTCAAACACTATTACTTTAAGGGGTATTGCATGGGATCATCCTCGGGGCTATGAACCGCTAAGAGCTACATCCTTAGCGTTTGCGAAAGAACAAGGGAACGTGCACATTGAATGGGATGTTAGGTCATTAAAAGAGTTTGGCGATATGCCCATTGAGAATTTGATTGAACGCTACGACCTGATAACCATAGATCATCCCTATATGGGGCAAGCCTTTGCCAATAAACTATTGTTGCCACTTGAAGAAATGATCTCTGATACTTTTTTAGAGACGCTTTCTGAACAATCAGTGGGGCCAAGTTTCGGTTCATATGATTACAAGAATCATATATATGCTTTGCCAATTGACGCTGCAGCGTTGGTTGCTGCATCAAGAAATGATCTAATGGAAAAGTACCGACTTGTTCTTCCAAAAACACGCCAACAGTTGTTGGGCTTCTATCAAAAGATTCCCAAGGGTCATTCAGTAGCATGGCCCTTGTGCCCAACAGACCTTTGGTGTACGTTTTTAACGCTATGTGCCCAAGATGCCGGTAATGATTTTATTAAAGATAGAAGTATTGATGAAAAAGTAGGTATCGCCGTTCTGAATGAGTTGAAGTATCATTTGGGTCTTTTACATCCCCAATCCCTACAGTGTAACCCAATCCAGATTTTAGATAGAATGGCCAATGAAGATTCGATTGTCTACGCACCATTTTTGTTTGGTTATACCAATTATTCTAGAGAAGGCTATGCAAAGAACAAGGTCAATTTCAGCAATAGTCCCACAAATCCGGCAACAGATATATCCACTATATTGGGAGGGGTAGGTCTGGCAGTTTCCTCTAAGTGCATACATAAGGAATTGGCCGTGGCCTACGCCATATTTACGGCCAAAGCGGAAACGCAAGAAGGCATTTATACCCAAAATGGCGGTCAGCCGGGCAATCTGATGGCATGGTTGTCAGAAACCAATAATGCGTTGTGCGATAATTTCTTTGCACATACCATGAGAACCATGCAAAGAGCCTATGTGCGTCCACGGCATGCCGGTTGGAATGAGTTTCAGGAGCAGGGAGCAGATTTGTTGCATGACGGTCTTTTAAAAAACCTTTCTTCAGACCAAATGATAAAAGGTCTAAATCAGTTGTACAAAAACATGGCTTGAGATGAAAAAAAAGTACAGGAACATTACCGTAAACATCGCAGATAAAATAGGCGTGTTAAACTTTAACCGGCCCGAACAGCTGAATGCGATGAACCAAGAAATGATGAATGAAATCATCGATGCCATTAAAACCATTAATGTGAACGAAGAGGTTTTGGTGGCAATTGTTCAAGGAGAGGGACGTGCCTTTATGGCCGGCGCTGATATCAAGGAATACGGCAACCAATCCCCCGAAGAGTTTAGATTATTTCAGCAAAGAGGATTGGAATTGTATTCAGCTATAGAAAATGCTCCAAAACCATGGATAGCCGCAGTGAACGGTTTTGCCTTGGGCGGAGGGTTCGAAATTGCATTGGCATGTGATATCATTCTTGCTTCAGAAGTTGCAAAGATGGGGTTGCCAGAGGTGTTTTTAAGCCTCGTTCCGGGCGGTGGTGGTACCCAGCGCCTAATTCAGAAAATAGGAATAAATAGAGCAAAAGAGGTATTGTTTACCGGAGGGCAGTACCCAGCTAAGGTTTTTCATGCATGGGGAATCGTTAACCATGTGTACCCAGAAGAGGCGTTCAATGCTGAAGTGAGGCATTTTGCGGAAAAGTTGACCAGAAGATCACCAGAGGCCATCAAACAACTGAAGAAATTGGCTCAATTGAGCCTTTCACCCATTCCTTTTGAACAGAAAATTGAGGAGGAAGGAAAGGCTGTGACCGCACTTTTCTTTAGTGAAGAGGCAAAGAAGGCCATTCAAGGTTTCATTGACAAATCATAACTCGCAATGATGTTGACATTTTTTATGGGCAGCTACACGGAGTATCTTTTACCTGATTTTGGTGGTACGGGGCTGGGTATATATACGGTAGAAATGAACACCGAAACAGGTGGATTGAAGGCCTTGCATACCAAAAAAGTAAGAAACCCGAGTTATTTGGCCCTATCAGATGATGGTCAAATGCTGTATTGTAATACAGAACTTGCCGAAGAGGAAAATCCTGTAGTAAAGGCTTTCAAAATAAACGAGGACTCTTCATTGCAATTTGTGAATGAACAAGTGATTCCAGGGGGTTATCCCTGTCATATAAAGACGTATGCAAATAACGCTTTGGTTGTCTGTTATGCCACGGGAAACGTGCTTCAATTTCCTTTAGACCCGGCTGGAAAAGTACTGCCCCTCAAAAAAGAGCACCATCATTCAGGAAGCAGCAGCAATAAGGTCAGGCAAGAAGCACCCCATCCGCATCAGATTGCGATTCATCCTGATCAAAAAGACATTTTTGTCTGTGACCTGGGCATTGATACGATAAAGGCCTATCGTTTTGAAGCAGACATGCTGATGGCAGACGCATCAAAAGATACAAAGGTCAGTTCTGGTGATGGGCCAAGGCATATGGTCTTTGGTACCAATGGAACTTTAGCTTATGTGCTCAACGAGCTCTCTGGTGAGGTGTCGGTGTTGGAAAAGGGAGATGAACACTTCAAACAAATAGGGGCCTTTAGTTCATTGCCTGAAGACTATTCGGGAGTACCCAGTGCTTCGGCCATACGAATTCTCCCAAATGGCAAGTTTCTATATGCTGCCAACAGAAAAGTGGAAGCCATCACCATTTTTAAGATTCTCGATCGAGAATTACAGCTTGTCGATATACAATATACCGGTGGA
>JANQOD010000411.1 GCA_028289745.1 Allomuricauda sp.
TTGTTGTACCACATATTTTTCCAATACATCTGAAAGAAAGACTTTGATGAACCCATCGTTCTCGATAAGTTCTTCCCATACCACATCAAATTCATAGGGGGGCTGCAATAAAGTGTCCTTCTCCTTTTTTGCCATATAACTATTTGTTTATGTGGAAAATATGAAATGGAATGTCTGTATGCAGTTCAACAAAATTCCATTCATCGTACCATGTGTACTCGTTAGACGTAATCATATCTTTCAATTGAACGCCCTGACCGATATTGATGCCCAACTCATGCAACGGAAGCTGTAAATGGCCCTGTTGCGTATTATGCGAATCGAGATTGATGACCATGAGGGTCTGATCGGTTTTGGCATCGTTCCACTTATAGAAAGCTATAAGATAATCATTTTCGATGTGACAAAAACGAATATTATTGGTCTGTTGCAATGATTCGTGGTTTTTACGAATTTGATTGACGCGAGCGATAATATGGGTGATTTTATTTTCGATCGACCAATCCCAATGGCGCACCTCATATTTTTCGCAATCTTTGTATTCTTCTTTGTTGGGCAATGGTTCGGTGACCATATACTCAAAAACAGGTCCGTAAATACCGATATTACCGCTCAATGTGCCCGCCAGTGCATAACGTATTAGGTGCATGGCCTCGTTGGCTCCTTGTAAATGGTAGGGATTGATATCTGGCGTGTTTGGCCAAAAATTGGGGCGATAGTATTCTTTCATTTCTGTTTGGGTAAGTTCGACGACATATTCGATCAGTTCGTGTTTACTGACCCGCCAGGTGAAATAGGTGTAAGACTGCGAAAAACCTTGTTTGGCCAATTGTTGCATTACTTTTGGCCTCGAAAAAGCCTCTGCCAAAAACAGCACATCTTGATGGTTCTTCTTGATCTGGGCAATAAGCCAGTGCCAAAAATAGTACGGTTTGGTATGTGGGTTATCGACCCGAAATATAGAGACGCCCCTATCGACCCAATACTGTACGATGTCTAACAATTCATCCCACAAAGCCTTGTAAGCAGTGGTTTCATAATAAAAATTGACAATGTCTTGATATTTCTTCGGAGGATTTTCAGCATATTGAATAGTGCCATCGGGGCGCTTTCTGAACCATTCAGGGTGTTCTTGAATGTACGGATGGTCGGGAGCCGCCTGAAAAGCAATGTCCAGGGCGACTTCAATATTCATTTTTTTGGCTTTCTTCACCAACTCGACAAAATCTTTCTCGGTACCCAGCTCAGGATGCACCGATTTATGCCCGCCATGCCGTGAACCGATTGCCCAAGGCACACCAGAATCGCCCTCAGCAGCATTTACGGTATTGTTCTTACCTTTTCGATTTTTCTCCCCGATCGGATGGATCGGTGGAAAATAAAGGGTATCAAACCCCATTTTGGCAATACGTGGCAACAATCGTTCACAATCTTTGAACGTACCATGTTTATTGGGTTCAGGCGAAGATGACCGTGGAAAAAACTCGTACCAGGTACTGAAGTTTGCTTTTTTCCTGTCTACATACACTCGAAGCCTTTTGCTCTCATCGGCCAAGATACGTTGAGGGTATTGCGAAAAAAGATAATGTAACTCCTCTGAATTGGCCACCGAGATTGCCTCATCATAACGACTTTCATCTTCAAACAGCGATTGCCAACCCGCTATGGTTTCCTTTTGTTTTGCCACAACCTTGGTCTTAAGAAATTTTAGATATTGAACACCGTCAAGCAATTCACTCTTGATATGTTGCCCATCTTTTAATTTGGCATCGACGCCGTGCTGCCAGTTCAGGGCATAATCGATCCATCCGCGCACACAATAGTCGTATAGCCCCTGTTTATCTACGGTAAAAGTCTCGAAATACACATCTTGCCCTTGGTGCTGCATGCGAACCGTTGACCATTTTCTATCCTTTTCGTGTTTAAACAGAATCTCGGCCTGCACCACATCGTGCCCATCGGGTACGATATCGGCATATACGGTCACGGATTCGCCGATGACCCTTTTGATAAAAAATTCGCCACATTGCAATTGGGGCGAAACATTTTCGATAACTACCCTTTCTTGTTTTCTTTCCATAGATTTTGGTTGGTTTTCCTAAAAATATGAATATAGCACAAACCTACATACAGATCATAATTCAATACCCATATTTTTTTTGGAACGCTTTTTGATTTATCAATATAAATTATAGTAAAACCATATCAAATTAAAATCAAAAGTTATGAGTTCGATAAAAACTATTTTCGGTATCATCTTGGCATTATTGGTAATCTCATGTGAAGGTCCGCAAGGCCCTCCAGGTTTTGACGGGCGCGATGGCATTGACGGCCAAGATGGTGTCAATATTCTTGGCAAAGTACTGGAAATCGAAGGTACTTTCTCGGCCGATAACGATTACAGCATATTGTACGAGTTTCCCCAAACTGTAGAAGTATTCGATTCAGATGTGGTTTTGGTGTATCTGCTTTTTGACCAAACCGAAGATAGCAATGGCGACCCTGTCGATATTTGGCGTTTGTTGCCACAAACCCGAATATTGGACCAAGGTTTGCTGCAATACAATTACGATTTTACCTTTTTGGATGTGAGCATATTCTT
Source organism: Allomuricauda sp. (assembly GCA_028289745.1). GTDB lineage: Bacteria > Bacteroidota > Bacteroidia > Flavobacteriales > Flavobacteriaceae > Flagellimonas_A. The sequence continues at coordinate 2,603 of JANQOD010000411.1, forward strand.
AGAGGCCGATTTTGACCTTACTACCCTGTTACCGGGCGATACCGATAATCAGGTGTTCAGAATTGCGGTCGTACCGGCCGAGTTCGCTTCTGACCCCTCGTTAGACCTTTCAAATATTGAGGCGGTGATGGGTAGAATGGAAATATCACCCAATGAAATTCCGCAAATAGCGTTAGATTAGGTTTTCAGCACCTTTTGGAAGAAACCCGAAACCAAAGTTGTTTCGGGTTGCTTTTTTACCGATTTTTATAAGGTCAGGTGCGAAAGTATTTTGTGTTCTTCTCGTCTAAACGAAAAATATACTGAAATGCTCAAAAAAATTGCTTTGATCGCTCTTCTTGTTTTCTCGGGATGCAAGGGAACTTCCCAAGAAGAAAAACAGACCGATACTGAAAATAAAACATTCGCCATCAATAAAACCGATACTGAATGGCGTGCCGAACTGACCGATATGGAGTACTATATACTTCGTAAGGCAGCCACGGAAAATCCTTTTACGAGTGATTTGCTTGATAACAAAGAAAAAGGCACCTATGTATGTGCAGGATGTGGCACTGCCCTGTTCGAAAGCGAAACCAAATTCAATTCTGGCACCGGATGGCCCAGTTTTTATAAGGAAATCGAAGGTAATGTTGCCTATGATGTGGATTTTAAGATTGGCTATGCCCGTACCGAAGAGCATTGCGCTACTTGTGGTGGACATCTGGGGCATGTATTTGATGATGGTCCGGCACCTACGGGCAAGCGACACTGTATCAATGGAGCTGCCTTAGACTTTGTTCCTGATAGTGACTAAATGGTATTGCAACCCTTAAAATAGATAGACCTGAAAATGAAAAACAAGTATGCCGTCAACAAGACGGAGGCAGAATGGAAAAAAGAACTCTCGCCAAAAGAATATAGGGTGTTGCGGCAAAAAGGGACCGAATATCCCCATACCGGCCAATACAATCTACATTTTGAAAATGGCAATTATCATTGTAGGGCCTGTAATGCCAAACTTTTTGAAAGCGAACACAAATTTGAAAGTGGTTGTGGCTGGCCTTCTTTTGACCAGGCCATCGAGGGGGCGATCGAGTACATTCGCGATACTTCGCATGGCATGATCCGCACCGAAACCGTCTGTGCCAACTGTGGTAGCCACTTGGGGCACGTTTTTGATGACGGCCCACAGGAGACAACAGGGCAACGCTACTGTATCAATTCGGTGAGTATTGACTTTGACCCAAAAGAAAGCGTATGAACCTTTCTCAGCACTATCTCAAAAATATAAGATTTGAGTTCGAACGCTATAAAACCATGGGCGAGAAAACATTCGAACAGCTTTCGGCACAAGAGCTGCACTGGCGACCCAGTGAAAATGACAATAGTATAGCAATCATCACAAAACATTTGGCAGGCAACATGCTCAGCCGTTGGACGAATTTCTTGACCGAAGATGGTGAAAAACCTTGGCGCCATCGAGATACTGAATTTGAAGATCCCCCCAGTACCAAAGAAGAATTGATACTGGTTTGGGAGAAGGGCTGGCAATGCCTTTTTCAAGCAATCGAGGCGGTCAACGAATCAAATTTTGATGCGAATATCAAGATACGGGGCAAAAAGCACTCGATCGTTCAAGCTTTCAACCGCCAGTTGGCACACTATGCAAGCCATGTTGGGCAAATCGTTATGCTGGGTAAAATGATAAAAGGCAAAGAGTGGACCTCATTGTCCATACCAAAGGGTCAATCAGAAGCCTTCAACAAAAATCTGTTCAGAAAAACACCATCTTAAGTTTTTAAATTTAAGGCTCAAGGTTCTAGGTTCTCATAGTTCGTAATTCTGCATTCATCATTCTAAATTCATGCATACTTCGCATTTCACACTTGGAATTTGGTATCTGAATTCCGTATTTTTGCACCTGCCCGATAGAGGGCAGATTTCCATTGTAGCAACTTAAATCGAACACCATGGGTATGAGTAAATTTGATGTCATTGTTTTGGGAAGTGGTCCCGGAGGTTATGTTACCGCCATACGTGCTTCGCAATTGGGCCTTAAGACGGCCATTGTTGAGAAAGAAAGTCTTGGGGGCGTATGTTTGAACTGGGGCTGTATACCCACAAAGGCATTGCTCAAATCGGCTCAGGTTTTTGAATATTTGAAACATGCTGAAGATTATGGCCTAAGTGCCAAAAAAGTCGAGCATGATTTCGATGCGGTGGTCAAACGCAGTCGAAATGTTGCCGATGGCATGAGCAAAGGTGTTCAGTTTTTGATGAAAAAGAACAAAATAGAGGTGTTGAACGGCTTTGGCAAGCTACTTCCGGGCAAAAAAGTTGTGGTCAAGGGCGAACATGGCGAGCCTGCTGAATATTCTGCCGATCATATCATCATTGCCACGGGTGCAAGAAGCCGTGAATTGCCCAGCCTGCCACAAGATGGTAAAAAGGTCATCGGTTACCGTGAGGCCATGACCTTGGAAAAACAGCCCAAGAAAATGATTGTGGTCGGTAGTGGGGCCATCGGCGTTGAATTTGCATATTTCTACCATACCATGGGCACCGAAGTGACCGTGGTAGAATTTCTTCCGAACATTGTTCCGGTAGAGGATGAGGATGTTTCAAAACAATTGGAGCGCAGCTTTAAGAAATCGGGCATCAAGATCATGACCTCGTCAGAGGTGACCAACATTGATACTTCTGGCGAAGGGGCAAAGGCCACTGTCAAAACCCCAAAGGGTGAAAAAGTATTGGAAGCCGATATCGTTCTTTCTGCCGTTGGCATCAAAACGAACATCGAAAATATAGGATTGGAAGAGGTGGGCATTGCCGTTGACCGTGATAAGATATTGGTGAACGATTACTATCAGACCAATATTCCGGGATACTATGCCATTGGAGATGTTACCCCTGGCCAAGCACTTGCACATGTTGCCTCGGCCGAAGGTATTCTCTGTGTCGAAAAAATCGCTGGCATGCACGTTGAACCCTTAGATTATGGCAACATTCCCGGTTGTACCTATTGCATGCCCGAGGTGGCCTCGGTGGGCTTGACAGAAAAACAGGCGAAAGAACAGAATTACGATATCAAAGTGGGCAAGTTTCCATTTTCTGCAAGCGGAAAAGCCAAGGCGGCGGGCAACTCTGATGGCTTTGTAAAGGTCATCTTCGATGCCAAATATGGTGAATGGTTAGGTTGTCACATGATCGGGGCCGGGGTTACCGATATGATTGCAGAAGCCGTGGTGGCGCGTAAATTGGAAACCACGGGCCATGAAGTGTTGAAAGCTGTTCACCCCCACCCTACCATGAGCGAAGCGGTCATGGAAGCTGTTGCAGATGCCTATGACGAAGTCATTCACCTATAAACCCATAGGGTCTTGATAAAGCTTTTTAGGGCAACTGCCATTCTTGAAGGAATTTCGTACTTGCTTTTATTTGCCCTGACCATGCCGCTTAAGTATTGGGCCGACATCACCGAACCCAATAAGGTGGTGGGCTATGCACACGGTTTTCTTTTTATCGCATATGTCGTTATTTGCTTGGTTTTTGTACGTGAACGAAAATGGGGTCTCAAAAAAACGTTTGTACTTTTGATGGCCTCGCTCTTACCATTCGGAACGTTCTATGCTGACAAGAAGTATCTCAAAGGTCTAGATCAATCTTCTTGAAAGGTATAGATCGCCCCATCAAAAGCACAGAAATACAGTTCGTTTTGGGCGTCGACCCCGAAGGAAGCAATGTTCAATCCGGTATTAAACAGCAGTTCATTGTCATTTCCGTCAAGGGAAAGTGACCATATACGGCCGCTGATGAAATCGGCATAGATGTATTTGCCTTGCAATGAAGGTACTGCATCGCCTCGATACACAAACCCTCCAGTAACCGATCTGTCGCCAGCATCATGAACATACTCAAAAACCGGTTGCATCAAACCTGTGTCATCACAATCACCAGAAAAGCAGAAAGTACCTTCAAAAAGCTTCCATCCGTAGTTTCCGCCTGATTCGATGACGTTTATTTCCTCTCGTTCACCTTGCCCAACATCTCCTGTCCATAGACTTCCGGTTTGGATGTCAAAACTCATCCGCCAAGGATTTCGAAGGCCATAGGCAAAGATTTCTTCACGTATGCCATTCTCTCCCACAAAAGGGTTGTCTGTAGGAATTGCGTAATTCAATCCTCCAGAGTTGTTATCCACGTCAATCCGTAGAATAGCTCCTAACAGATTTGATCGGGTCTGGGCATTGTTCTGTGGATCACCTCCAGAACCGCCATCACCGGAGGCTATATAAAGATAGCCATCTGGGCCAAAGGCAAGCTGGCCGCCATTATGGTTGGTGAAAGGCTGCTGAATTTCCAACAATACCAATTCTGAACTGGGGTCAGCATTATTTTCATCGGTTGACGAGACCTGAAAACGCGAGGTCACCGACAAGGTTTCCGAGGGTGTATAATTCACATAAAAATAGCCATTTGATGCAAAATCAGGGTGAAAGGCCAGTCCCAAAAGCCCCTGCTCATTGGCATCGGTATTTATTTTGTTACCGATATCCAAAAAGGTACCGGCCCCAGTGACCATTGGGTCATTTTGAAACACCTTGATCATACCTCCCTGTTCGACAACGAACGCACGGCCACTGCCATCATTTGCGATTTGAAAATCAACGGGACGCTGAAAACTCAAATTGGAAAAAGCATTGACAAATGAGAGGCTCATGTTACCGCTGCCATCATCTTGGGCATCATCGGTCATCGTATTGTCGCCATTCGAGTCATCACACGAGAACAGTAAAAAAATCAATACGGCAAAGGGGGCAAAATAAGGTCTCATAGCTGGGGATTTTTATAAAAATACGGAAAAACTGCCCCCTGCAGATGCTCTAATTGACCTCTATTCGATGAAATACCTACTTGGTCTATTCTAAAAAACTCTGTATGGCAAGATCATAACTTTGAAGGCCAAAGCCCAAAATTACCCCCTTGGCAGCTGGTGAAATATAAGAGATATGACGAAAATCTTCACGTGAGAATGTGTTGGAAATATGTACCTCTACCACGGGCGTTTCAATCGCTTTGACCGCATCACCGATACCTACCGAGGTATGTGTGTATGCGGCTGCGTTCAGCACAATACCATCATGCGAAAAACCCGCTTCTTGCAACTTGCCGATCAATTCGCCCTCAACATTTGATTGAAAATACTCAAGCTGAACCTCTTTGAACTTAAACTGAAGTTTCGAGAAATAGTCATCAAAGGTAGTATCACCATATACTTCAGGTTCACGTTTGCCAAGAAGGTTCAGATTGGGTCCGTTGATGATGATAATTTTCATGGTGTTAAATGTACCAATAATTTCAACGCATAAAAAAAGGAAGCCCCAGACTTCCTTTGCAAAATTTTTCAGTAAGTATATAAATTAGTTAAACCTATATCCGCCACCTAGGGTTAGTGTATTGATATCTACAACATCGCCAAAATCACCTCCTCGTGCAATCTGAAGACCATAGCGTGCCTCTACAAACCAATTGCTGTCGATTTGATATCCTGCCCCGAAGGCCAGATCAAGGCCAAGTTCGCCATCAGGAAGATCTTCCAATAAGTAGTTGATCTGTGGACCTGCTTGAATATTGAACTGTTCAGATATTTTATACTTTGCCATGATAGGAATGTACAACGATGTCAGGTCATCAACAAAACTGAACAATAAAGAAGGCTCTATATCAAAGTCGTCGCTGGCTTCAAAATTATAACCACCTCCGATAAAAAAGCCCAGTTCACTATCACTGTCATCGAAAAAGCCATCGGTATCAACGCTTATTGAAACGTTGTTGAATCCTGCTTTTGCAGCAAAACCCTCTTGGGCAACAGTGGTGAAAATCATAGTGAAGATCAGTAAACCTGTAAGAAATGCTTTTTTCATGTTTAAGATTTTTAGTGTTGCCGACAAAGGTACGAAACTTAACTATTGGGCTATAAAAACCAAACAAACAAAAAAAGGAAGCCAAGCCTCCTTTTTCTATCTATAAAACCACGCCTATCTTAGAAAAAATAGGCAATACCAACGTTTAACGTAGCTCCCTTGATATCTAAAGAACCGCCCAAAGGGCCTGAATACCTATCAGTCAATTCAAGGGCATATCGAGCTTGAACCATAAATTTGTCCGTAATGTCAAATCCGGCCCCAAAGCCCAATTCAACGCCCAAAGTGTTCAAAACATCATCTAGGTTGCTATTGGTGCCCAAAACCCCATCAATATCCCTAATGGCATCTTTGATATCATCTAAATTAGAAGAAAAACTGAACTGGGGTCCTAATTGTATATGTAGTTTATTCGGCAAAATATAGTACTTCGCCATGATCGGTAAATAAACAAATGACAAATCACCTGCGCTGCCGTAGGTGAGTTCTGGTTGAACATGGAAAGCGTCGGTAACCTCAAAATCAGTTATGAGGCCTACATAAAAGCCTGTTTCATTGACGGCATCGATTGAAGCCAAACTTACAATATTGCCCAAAGACAGATCAATGTCCGCATCTGAATTAAGTAATCCTCCCGTAATTCCAAATTTAATGGTGCCCTGAGCCCGGGCTGTGCCAATCAGTCCGACAAGCAGTAATAAGGTAAAGAGTGTTTTTTTCATAGTTATAGTGTTTAGTTCGTTGAATTTCAAATATATGAAACTTTAAATACCCTGCTTTCAATTACCATGCCAAGCATAAAATATAAAGAGGCCTTGAAGGGCCTCTTTACGCAATTCTCAAAATGGACTTTGTCTTATCAAAAAAGGAAAAGAACTCCTGCTGTGACGGTATTCCAACTACCACCATCAAGTTCAACAACTGTATAAGAAAAAGCAAGTTCGGTAGTTCCCGACACGGTCACAGCAACCGTTGGTCGGTAATAGAGTCCACCTTCATTGCCTGAATTGATACCAACTGCATAGCCCACATCGGCCCCTAAGTTAAAGCCTTTGGTAGGATACAATCGGGCAAGTGCCGCCAAAGGCAGAAACTGCACATTGTCAAATTCGGTCTCAATGGCTATAGGGCCATCTGAAACGGTTTCTGTTTTTCCAAAGGCATTGGTAAAGCCTGTGGCCACGCCTAGGTCAATTAACCTGTTTATTCCAACATGATAGGCCAAATCAAGACCTAGGCCAAAACTGGAAACATCACCAGCATCCCCGATGGGCAAGGCGGCATGAAAGCCGGCCCTAAAGCTATCTCTATCTACTTGGGCCTGTGCCATAAAAACTGCAGACAGGCAAACAAAAACAATGGTAATTACTTTTCTCATATGTTTGGTCGTTATTTGGTAAATCAAGATATGAACGTAAAAAACCGTTGAATATTTGAAGGTAGGTTGCCTACATTGGCGCTCTAAGAGGCGACAAGACCCTAATAAACCCATCTTTTGTTGTCGTATCTTTAAACCATGAAATGGCAGCAAGCGCTTGACGATTATCGACAGTATCTCAAAATTGAACGTGGACTTTCGGTGAACTCCATTAGCAATTATGCCCTTGATATTCAAAAGCTCATCACTTTTCTTGAAGAAAATACGGTTGTCGAAAACCCTATTGAAATTCAAAAAGAAACACTTCAACGCTTTGTCTATGAACTTCCGAATCAGGTCAATGCACGGTCACAGGCCCGTATTATTTCTGGCTTACGTGGGTTTTTTAATTATCTAATGTTTGAGAACTATCGCTCTGACAACCCCATGGACCTTATCGAGTCGCCAAAAATCGGCCGAAAATTGCCCGATACCCTTTCGACCGAGGAAATAGACCACCTTATTGCCGCTATCGATTTATCAAAACCTGAAGGGGAACGTAACCGTGCCATACTCGAAACGCTCTATGGTTGTGGACTTCGTGTCTCAGAATTGATCGGGTTGCAACTATCAGACCTTTATTTTGATGAAGATTTTATCAAAGTGACCGGCAAAGGCGACAAACAACGTTTTGTGCCTATTGGCCATGCTACCAAAAGATACATCGACATCTATCGAAAAGAGGTAAGAATACACCAAAAACCACAAGCGGGCCATGAGAATATCCTTTTTTTGAACCGTAGGGGCAGGCAACTTACCCGAGCCATGATTTTTACCATTATCAAACGACTGGCCGAGAAAATCGGGTTGAAGAAAAAAATCAGTCCACATACTTTTCGCCATTCTTTTGCGACCCATCTTTTAGAACACGGCGCCGACTTGAGGGCCATTCAACAGATGTTGGGCCATGAGAGCATTACGACCACCGAGGTATATATGCATGTTGACAGAAGCCATTTGGCCAAAGTGGTGAACGAATACCACCCACGTAAATAAAAGAAACCCTACAATTTAAATTTAGAACCCAGTGAGAACCTTCCTCTTGCCTCTGTGTTCTTAAAACCAAGTGGGGCAAATGTCGGCTTGTTCAGCAGATAGCTGTAATTGGCATTGATCATAATGCTCGGGGCCGCTTCATATTCTAACCCCAGAAGCGCCTCATGCCTTACTGGATGCCCTGCAAGATCGAGAAGGTACCGACTATTTTGGTCAGGAGAAAAATTCCATTCCGTCAACAACCCACCAACACCAGAAAGTTTTTCCGTCAAACGTGTTCCCAATAACAGTTGCGTTTGAAAGACCTCAAAAAGTGGCGTTTTTTGGTGCATGGCCCTTACAATGGCCTCTACATCATTGGTCAAGGAATACCGAACCGAAAAATCACCGAAATCATATCCCTTTCCAAAATTAGGATAGCCAAAGCTTTCAATGGTCACGGTGGCCGGTTTCGACTCAGTGATCTGGGCCGCCAATTTCGGGACCCAAAACACCAACAAAAGCAGAAGTAATCTCACTACCTCAATTTGAACTTGAAGATAGCAACAAAAGCCCAATTTTTCAGTTTTTTCACCCAGCTTTAACAGAAAAATAGTTCATCAAAAGGCATTCATCCCATCAGAAAGAATATATTTAATGAACAAAACCGCAAGACCTAAGAGTTTAATGGGGTTCATACCACCACCACCATGCGAACACGATATTTTTTGATATTTTTTCTGGGCATTCTACTTGTTGAGGTTTGGGCGTGCACCGATGAATCAATGAAACATGTCCGCTATTTTTCGAAACCTTCCATTACCCTATCATTGTTGGTTTTTTTGCTTTCCATCAAAGAAATGGCCGCCAAGATGAAAACATTTTTGGGTCTCGGGCTGTTGTTCTCCCTTTTAGGTGATATTTTGCTCTTGTTCGATGCGGGATCACCCTTTTATTTCATAGGGGGATTGTTGTCTTTTTTGCTGGCCCATTTAATGTATCTTTCATGTTTTTGGAAAAGGGCCTTGTTTCAGATAAAAAGAACATTCTTATTCGGAAGCCTTTTGGCCATGTACGCCCTTACCGTTCTATATTTCATCTTGCCCAATGTGGGAGACCTACTGCCCTATATAATCGTTTACATGACCGTGTTGCTGTTACTGGTATTGATAGGCTTCTTAAGAAAATCGCATGCCAACACGGCAAGCTATCGGTTATTTCTTTACGGCGCTCTGTGTTTTATGGTCTCAGACTCACTATTGGCCCTCAACAAGTTCTATGAGCCTTTTGAATGGGCATCGCCCGCAATCATGTTGACCTATGCTTTGGCACAATTGCTGATTGTTTTGGGAGGAATCTCAAAGTTCAAAAATCTCAAGTCTTGAGCTGTTTTTTATAGGGGCGTATGATCAGCCGCGCCTCGCGGTCAAAACGAACATAGTTGTACACCCAGTTAATAAAGACCACTACTCTATTTCGGAAGCCGATCAAAAAGTAAAGATGTACGAACATCCAGACGAACCACGCGAATACGCCCTGAAATTTAAATCTTGGTAGATCACATACTGCCTTGTTGCGCCCCACGGTGGCCATATTGCCCTTATCACGATAGGCAAAGGGTTTCATGGGCTTGTTCTGTATCAAACGAACCAAATTGCGCCCAAGCAACTTACCTTGTTGAATGGCGGGCTGTGCCATCATGGGATGCCCCTCAGGAAAGGCTTCTGTCTCCATATAGGCCACATCTCCGATGGCAAAAATATTGTCAAAACCTTCAACTTGGTTAAACCTATTGACTTTCAAACGGTTGCCCCGAGTCATAAATTCTTCGGCATCCAACCCTTTCATAGAAACTGCTTGTACGCCAGCAGCCCAAATCAAAGTGGCGGTATCAAAACTCGTTTCGGTATCTGTAGCGACCAATTTGCCATCGTAATCCACGACCCGAATATCCTTCCAAACATGAACGCCCAATTTTTCAAGAAAATCCTC
>JANQOD010000001.1 GCA_028289745.1 Allomuricauda sp.
AAAAATGCCCGATGCCATTGTGGACACTTGGAAAGAAATTTGGAAAAAAGATGCCGAGTTGAATAGAAAGTACAGTAACGATTTTGAAGTTTATGGCGAAAAATCAAACAACGGGGAAAATTCTGAGGTTGACATATATTTATCGATAAATAAACCCTAAACTTGAACTTTTGAACTTTTATAGGTAGGGTTTTTTCAATGTAAGTTGTTATACCCTCGTAAAGCATAGAAATCATGCAAGAGAATTATTTGGCAAAATGGCTCAACAACGAACTCTCTAAAGAAGAGTTGGCAGCTTTCAAAAAGTCTGCCGAGTATGCTTCTTACCAGAGAATTCGAGAGGCTTCCGATAAGATGCAGGCCCCTGGGTTCGACGTTGATCAAGCTTGGAATGCCTTAAGGGAAAAAACTTCGCAAGAAGCCCCCAAGGTCATTACCTTGCGCCCGTTCAAACAATTCTTACGTGTGGCGGCCGTAATCGCCGTACTATTGGCAGGATCCTATTTTTATATGAATTCTTTGAATGAATCGTTTAGCACCGAATTGGCAGAACGTACCGAGATAGTGCTCCCCGATAGTTCTGAGATCATTTTGAACGCCGGTTCAAAGGTGTCGTTCAGCGAAAAAAAATGGAACGAAGAACGAAACGTAAAACTTGAAGGCGAAGCTTTTTTCAAGGTGGCCAAGGGCAAAAAGTTCACTGTTTCAACCGACAATGGCACCGTAACCGTACTTGGCACCCAGTTCAATGTTGAGAATCGTAATGGTTTCTTTGAAGTAACCTGCTATGAGGGCCTAGTGAGCGTTTCCTATCAAAATACAAAGAAAAAGTTGTCCGCAGGCACCTCTTTTGTGGCTATCAACGGTAACATTCGAAACACCGATGGCATAGACAAAACCCATCCCTCTTGGGTGAACAATGAGAGTAGCTTCGAAAGTATTCCTTTGAAATATGTATTGGCCGAGCTCGAAAGACAGTTCGATATCGAGGTCGTTGCTGAAAATGTCGATACCGATCAATTATTTACAGGTACTTTTAGCAACACAGACATCAATTTGGCGTTAAAAAGTATAAGTGTTCCTTCCCAGATTAGTTATAAATTAGGGAAAGATAACGTGCTTTTCTATGCTGAGAATGCTCCGTAATCACTTCATTGTAGTTTGGGTGGGACTACTTTTTGTCTTTCCCCACGCTACCATACATGCCCAAGAGACTTCAAGAACATCATTGAAATCATACCTCATCGCGCTTGAAAAGCAACATGATATTAAGTTTTCATATGTGGACCAGGATTTGGAAGGGGTTGAAGTAGCTATTCCTGCTGACCTGTCGCTGGATCTCGTTCTGGAAGCCTTGGAAACCCAGACGCAAATAAAAATTCGGAAAATCAATGAGCGTTATTATTCATTGGTCAAAAACACCCTGATCAGTGTCTGTGGTAAGATACTCGACAATTTTGCCGAAAACACCGTTCCGGGGGCAACTGTTGAAATAATGGATAGTGACATAGCGTTGGTCACAGACCTATATGGCCGTTTTCGAATCGACCAAGTACCAAGAACCGCCACACTGAAAATCCGTTTTCTAGGGTACATCACAAAATACATCCCCGTTGAAGATCTTGTTGGAAGGGATGATTGCCCCGAAATTCTACTCGCACAGAACTATGAAAGGCTTGAAGAGGTCATTGTCTACGAATTTCTCACTTCGGGAATCGTTAAGGAAGAAGATGCAAGTATTACCCTGAACACAGGTGAATTGGGCATTCTTCCCGGCCTGATAGAGCCCGATGTATTACAGACCATTCAAGCGCTTCCGGGCATCAAAAGTATTGACGAGACCGTGTCTGACATCAATGTGCGCGGTGGCACCAACGATCAAAATCTGATACTATGGAATGGTATCAAAATGTACCAATCAGGGCATTTTTTTGGGTTGATCTCGGCTTTCAATCCTTATTTGACAGACCAAGTGACGGTTTACAAGAACGGCACCCCTGCGCGATATGGTGATGGGGTCAGCAGTGTCATCAGCATGTGGACCAAAAATGAGATCGATGGGCAGTTTTTCGGTGGTGCGGGCTTCAACCTTATCAGCGGTGATGTATATGGGCAATTTCCCTTAAACGACCGTATGGCCTTTCAACTTTCGGCCCGTCGTTCAACCACTGATTTTTTGAACACTCCGACCTATAGCATTTTTACCGATCGGGCCTTTCAAGATAGTGAGGTCATCAACCAACAAAATCAATCGGTTGACAGGGAGTTCGATAGGGATATTACCTTTTTTTTCTGGGATGTTTCGGGAAAGTTTCTCTACGACATCAATGATGATCACAAGTTGCGCCTAAGCTTTATCGGTATCGACAATGATCTATTGTTCAAAGAAACCGATCGTGAGACAGATGTTACTTCACAGAGTTTCTTGGATCAGACCAATATCTCTGCCGGGCTACAATTACAAAGTCGGTGGACGGATAGACTGTCTTCAAACCTCAATGCCTATTACACACAATACCAATTGGAAGCTTTGGGCGTTTCTCCTGAGCCACGACAACAACTTGAGCAAAGAAACCGAATTATTGAAAGCTCTATAAGATTTGATACCGAATATAGACTGACCGAAACCGTGAACTGGAGAAATGGGTATCAGTTTATCGAGACCGGCATTAGAAATTTTACCGATGTCACCTTGCCTCCATTTGACAGTAACATCAAAGGGGTGGTGAGGCTTCACGCACCTTACACCGAAGTCTTGTACCGCTCTCCTGAAGATAGGTTCATCGCCTCAGCGGGTTTGCGGGCAAACTATATCATTAATTTGGCCCAATTTGGTGAATCATTCGAAGAATTGCTGTTCGAGCCCCGTTTGAACCTAAATATTAGGGTGGCCAATTATTTGAGAGCTGAATTTTTGGGTGAGTTCAAAAGCCAGTACACGAATCAAGTCATTGACTTGGAACAGAATTTTTTGGGTGTTGAAAAGCGACGTTGGATCCTTTCTGATGAAGATCAATTGCCCATCACCAAAAGCAAACAAGGCTCTGTGGGGTTGAACTACGCCAAAAATTCCATTTATGTGGGCCTTGAAGCTTTTTATAAACAAGTAGATGGCATCAGCACCTTGACCCAAGGCTTTCAAAACGAAAACCAGTTTGATGGGGAAATTGGCAATTATGAAGTGAGAGGACTGGAATTTCTTGTCAACAAAAAAGGGGAAAACTACAGTACTTGGCTAAGCTATACCTACAACAAGAACGACTACACTTTTGAAGACATTGACCCAAGCTCATTTCCGAACAATCTCGATGTACGCCATACGGTGACGGTCGCCACCACCTACGACATCAACAATTTAAAATTAGGATTGGGACTCAACTACCGAACAGGCAGACCCTATACCGCACCTGATGATAACGATCCATTGAACACAACGGTCTTTCCCAATGAAATCAATTACCAATTGCCCAATAGCAGTCGTTTGCCCGAATATTTCAGATTGGATGCCTCTGCCACTTACCACTTTGATATCAGCAGAAGAATCAAGGCCAATGCAGGCGTATCGTTATTGAACCTGACCAATAGGGAAAACGTGTTGAACCGTTATTATCGGATCTCTGACGAAAATGAAGTCGAACAGGTAAACAACATTTCATTGGGTCTTACCCCCAATGTCAGTTTTAGGGTACGTTTTTAGCTCTCTTTTGGGGAATTCAGCTATTCGTTAGGCCAGAATACTTTCATGACCGGAATCTTTTACGAAAAGACAAGAACTCTTTGTCTTGGTGGTCATTTCTTGAACGAACTCGATTTTAAAATTCTCATCCATCCCAAAGATGTTCAAATCGGCCCGCGGTGCATTCTGCACGATATCCCTAAAATTGCCCACATACACCTCTATGAGCGTTTCCGGTAATCTGGCAAGGTTGATCAAAGATTTGAGGAAAGTATTGGCATTTTTCTCTTCATTGGGATCAGAGATGACTGTAATGATGCGAATACGTGCGTGCCAGTTCTTCTTCAGTTTATAGGCGATCAAAGTAGATAAATCAAGACTACCGATATCCCAACCAAGCTGCCAGTTGCCCCTTCGATCGCTCACCCAAACATTGATCAAATTGCGCTGCCCCAACAAAGCGGTCGGGTGCGCAGAAAACAAGAGTACTCCTATTTCTAAGCGGATGCATTCTTTGATTACCGGTCGAATCTCGGTTTCATAGTCATCATGCTGTTGCAAATTCAAGAAAACGATATTTGGCCTAAAAAAAGCGCCCCGCAAGGCTTGGTTACCGTAATTTACTCCCTTGGCAAAATCATCACTGTGTATCACCGTCCATGATGAGAACACCCCCTTGAGACGAAAAGTCTCTGAAAGTGTAGAAAGTTCATTCACAAAGGCATCGTTCTCGGTAAATGGCTCAATGCCCAATAATTTGATCGACCCCTTTGGCGCAGCGATATTCCGTAGAAATTGAAAATTGCCCTTTGCGCCGTTAATATCACGAACAGGTACCATGAGATTGGGTTTCCACGCGCGTTGCTGCATTGTTTTCATGCCCCAAGTGTGTTTGGCGGCCCACTCGGCAAAAGAGACGAACAACCCTGATCGTACATCTTCAAAAGGGGTTTCAAGATTTTGTCGCGACAAGAACCAATACACCACAAAAACAATGACTATAGAAACCAGACTAACGGTCGGGTTGATGATGAACATCGCCATTACCGATGATAACAGTCCGATCCACGGAATCCATTTGTTTACTTTGAAAATAGGGCGATAGCTGATCAAGCCCAGGCGTTGCTCAATGATGACCACAATATTGATCATGGCATAGGTAATCAAGAAAAATAGGGTCACCAAAGGGGCTACCGCATTGAGTTCACGAAGCAACATAGTAGCAAAAATCATAATGCCGGTAACCACCATGGCATTTCTGGGCTGCCCGTTGGCACTTTGACCGGCAAGAAATTTAGAATAGGGCAAGACCTTGTGCTGACCCATGGCAAAGAGAATGCGCGAAGACCCCACAATTGAAGCCAGGGCAGAAGAAAAGGTCGCCCCGAGTATACCCGCGA
>JANQOD010000009.1 GCA_028289745.1 Allomuricauda sp.
AGGTGGCATTGCCATGTTCGTACTTGGTTATGTCATGTTTGGCATGTTGGGTGAAAGTCTTATGGAAGGCCACTCCCTCATCAATGCCATGAAAGACCCGCCCGACTTCGTTCACCTCTTGTTGGGTTGTTTGATCAGTGCTTTTGCCCTTAGTACGTTGTATGGAAAATGGGCAAGGGGGCACCACAGTGCCAAAGAGGGGGCTGAATTTGGCCTTTGGGTAGGTGTGTTCTTTGGTTTGGGAGAAGGACTCATTTGGTTTGCTACCTCGACCATGATGGATCTGACAGGTCATTTGATCAATGCTGTGCTCAATATTATTTTTTACATAATAATTGGCATCATCATAGCCCTTATTTACAAAGCCACCGGTAAAAAGGCGGCCGCTTGAAGGTATTATTGACCAACCTAAAGCGAAGAAGCGGGCCAAAAAGTCCGCTTTTTTTATTGTTCGATACTGAAAATAAAAGATTGCAGCGGTTCAAGCTGTAAAGAAATCTTGCCCAACCCTTCTACAACAGAGAGCCTTTTTTGCTGCTTACCGTAAAGTTTTTCCTTCAGTGGATAACTGCCCTCGGCCAAACCCCATTTAGAGATGACATCCTCAGGAATTTTTAATTCAAAATCGTAGCTTTTTTCCCTATCAAAATTTGATATGACAATCAATTTCTCATCATCTGACCAGCGCACATAAGAAAGCACTCGGTGGTCATAGGCCGGGGTATTGTCTTTATTATAAAAATGTATTTCTTGATAGTCGCCCATCAGGGCCGAACTCTTGATGGTAAAATTCAATAGACGCCTGTAAAAATCACGCAGGTTCTTTTCTTCTTCTGAAAGCTGTCCCCCATCAAATTTTTTGTTGTTCACCCAGCGTTGGTGCGCGGGCACGCCTATATAATCGAAAATGGAGGTTCTGGTCGGTTTGCCAAAACCGGCATCTTCTGAGCCATCTTCCCCGACTTCTTGCCCAAAATAGACCATGGTGGGCGATGTGCCGATAGTAGCGGAAACGACCATTGCAGGCTTTCCTATTTCTGCCTTGCCCACGAAATCGGGACTGGCAATACGTTGCTCATCGTGGTTTTCCAGAAAATGCAGCATGTGGTGCTCAATATCTTTCAGCCCATTTTGTACCACGGGAATATGGTCTGTCCACCCGTGGCCCTGCATAATGTGCTTGATGCTATCGTACAGTTCGACCTTGTCGTAGAGGTAGTCCATTTTTCCTTTGTGGATATAGTCACGGTAAAGGGACGGATTGTACACCTCGGCCAACAAAAAAGCATCGGGGTCTTTCATTTTAATCGAGGTGTTCATGAAGCTCCAGAATTCTACGGGAACCATTTCGGCCATGTCGAAACGAAAACCATCCACCCCAAAATCCAACCAATAAAGGGCAATATCCCTGAACTTGTACCATGAATCGGGCAATTCCTTATCCTTCCAAAACTCATAATGGGCTTTATGGTCCATCTGGGCATACGGTTCGGGCAATGTTTCAAAATCTTTGGTGCCGTTGGGCTGAACACCATAATTTACCTTGACCGTTTCGTACCAGTCATTTTGATGGGGCCAAGGTGCGCGGGAGCCGTTGCCCGTCCATTTGGCAGGCACTTCCTTAAATTTTCCATCGACCAATGAATGATCTTCCCCACCAAGTGGTCGATACCCTTCTTGCCATTCAGGCACTCTGAATTCTGCTCCGGGGATGTAATAGAAATTGTTGTCACGTGCATATTCGACCGATGTGTCATCATTGGCCCCGAAATCATCTACCCCATCCGGATTTGTCAAACCCTGATAATTGCGGGCCACATGATTCGGTACAATGTCGATGAGCACTTTAAGGCCTTGTTTATGGCTTCTTTCAACAAGTGCCCTGAACTCCTCCAATCGGTTATTCGGGTCTAAGGCCAAATCTGGGTTTATATTATAATAATCTTTGACGGCATAAGGCGAACCTGCACGGCCCTTGACCACATCGGGATCATCATTTGAAATACCGTATTCCGTATAATCATTGATTACGGCATGGTGCGGCACCCCAGTGTACCAGATATGGGTCACCCCCAAAGCCTTGATCTCAGAAAGGGCCTTGTCATCAAAATCGGCAAATTTTCCAGTACCGTTTTCCTCAATAGTGCCCCAAGGCTTGTTCGTTGTATTGGTATTTCCGAAAAGTCTGGTAAAGACTTGGTAGACTACTTGCTTTCGTTTTTGTGTCATTTGGGGTCTTTTTTTCTCCTTTTCTTTTTTTTCCGGAGTTCCCGCACAGCCGATCAGAAAGACGGTCATGAGCACGGCAAGAAAAGAGGAACGATACATGTTCTTTAGTTTTTGATGGACAACAATAGGGCTGATTTGGGCTGTACTATCAACTTTTCACCAATGGTCGAACTTTCGTCTGCAATGATATTTCTTGCTGTTTTCCCTTCAATGTCCATTTCGGCAAATCGATCTACCGATAATTCCACCGAAGCCGTATTCTTGTTCATGACCAATAGTAAGGTCTCTTCATCATTGTATCGAAATAGCGCATAAATACCTTCGTGGGGCCCAAAATGCTTGGTTTTTCCACTATGCACTACCGAAGCACCCTTTCGGTAATTAAGTATTTTCTTGAGATACGACTGCATATCTTTTTGTTCGGGGGAAAGCCCCTCGCCTGTAAAGGCATTGACGGTATCGCCATCCCATCCACCGGGAAAATCGCTTCGAATCAGTCCGTGATCACCGGGTTTTTCAGAATCTTCCATCAAGATCTCGGTACCATAATAGACTTGTGGAATCCTGGGAACGCTCAAAACGTAGGCCATGGCCATTTTGGTCAAATCTACATCTAGATCCAACTGGGTGTGAATACGGCTCATATCGTGATTATCCCCAAAAAATAAAATGGATTTAGGGTCGGGGTAATAAAAATCATTCGCCAATCCTTCATATAATCGAATCAACCCAGTGTTCCAATTTTCATCTTGGGTCAATGCCTGTACCAAGATGGTCTGCATGGCAAAATCCATGGTAGTGGGCAAGTTTGATTCATATCCATCGGCATTTTTGGCCCCTTGCTGCCAATAGCCGATCAACAACGGATTGGTGCTCCATTCTTCGCCCACAATGTTGAAATTGGGGTACTCGTCCATGATCGCCTTGGCCCAATCAGACATGAATTCTTTATTGGGATAAGGATAGGTATCTTGCCTGATCCCTGAAAGTTGGGCAGTCTCAACCCACCAAATACTGTTCTGTATGATATACTTGGCCATAAAGGTATTGTTTTGGTTGAGGTCTGGCATAGCGGACACAAACCAACCTTCTTCCATCAACCGTTGATCGCTTTTGGAAGCGTAGATATCTTGATTGACCGTTCGTTTATGATTGGTACGAATGGCTTCATTGCCCAATTCATGGTTCTTTTGAAAATTGATCCAATCGGCAAAGGGCAGGTCTTTCATCCACCAGTGCTCGCTTCCACAGTGGTTGGCCACTTGGTCCATAACCAGCTTGATGCCTTTCTTGGCTGCTTCGGCCGACAACTTTTTGTAGTCTTCTAAAGTACCGAAACGTGGATCCACCTCATAAAAATCGGTCATGGCATAACCATGATATGATGATTGGTACATATCGTTTGTCAACAATGGACATGACCAAATAGCGGTAAAGCCCATGTCTTCAATATAATCTAAATGGCGGATGATGCCCTGAATGTCTCCCCCGTGGCGCTTGTAGTCGTGTGATCGGTCGATATCGGTTTCTTTCAAGGTCTTCACAATATCATTTTGGGGATCACCATTGGCAAAACGGTCGGGCGTAATGAGGTAGATGACATCTGAGCTGTCAAAGCCATCAAAGTCTTCAGCACTTCGTTCCCTCTGCTTCAATTCATAGGAAAAGACGAGTTTCTTGCCTCTTTCGGGCACAAATTCAATGTCAAATGTACCGGGTTGGGCATCTTTGGCGATCACCAGATCCAAAAAAAGGTAGTTGGGGCTATCGCCCTTTGAGGCCCTTATCAATCTCACACCCTCTTGCTCGATGGCAGGTACATAACCACTAAGGCCCTCTGCCTTGACCAAAAGCTGAAGCGTATCTTGCCTGAAGCCCACCCACCAGTTGGGGGGCTCGATCCTTTCTATCTGTGAAAATGTGGGTTGCACACCTGCAGCTCCAAGCAAAAAAAGGATGATATAGAATAGCTTTTTCATGCCTCTACAGTTTCTGTTGGGGTCAAAACGACTCGTTCGCCATTTACTCTAATCGACATTTCCTCATTTCCGGTCAATTCATAAGAAGAACCTTCTTTGGTCACAGCGACTTTGAGAATGCGGTTTCTAAAATTGATCTTGAACGAGTAAGAGCTCCATTGCTCTGGAAGCTGGGGCGTGAAATTGAGCTTGTCATCGATCACCCGCATTCCGGCAAACCCCTCTACGATGCTCATCCATGTGCCGGCCATAGAGGTGATATGAAGCCCTTCTTCGACCTCTTTGTTATAATCGTCAAGATCGAGACGGGATGTTCTTAGGTAAAATTGGTAGGCCTGGTCCATCCTTCCCAGTTTTGCGGCCTGAATACTATGTACACAGGGCGACAGTGACGATTCATGTACCGTGAACGGCTCATAAAAATCGAAGTGCTTCCGCAATTCTTCCGTCGAAAAGTGCTCTTCAAAAAAATAGAACCCTTGTAGTGTATCGGCTTGTTTGATATAAGGCGAACGCAGAATACGATCCCAACTCCATTTTTGGTTGAGCGGGCGTTCTGATTTTGGTAAGTCCGATACCTTGATCAATTCTTTGTCCAAGAAACCGTCTTGCTGCAAAAAGACGCCCAATTTTTCTGAGAAGGGGAAATACATCTTCTTCGCCACTGCTGACCATCTTTCGGTCTCAGCTTCTGTCAAATGGGTCTTGCCAATGATGCGTTGGTAATCATCTGGGTACCCTTCTTCCACTTTATCAAGTTGTTCAAGCGCATAGTCGATACACCACTTGGCGATATAATTCGTGTACCAATTGTTGTTCACATTGTTCTCATATTCATTGGGGCCGGTAACTCCCAAAATCACATATTGGCCCTTTTGCTCTGAGAAATTGGCCCTTTGATACCAAAACCGGGCGATGCCGATAAGAACTTCAAGGCCCATTTCGGGAATGTAAGTATAATCACCCGTGTAACGGAAATAGTTATAAATGGCAAAGGCAATGGCCCCATTTCGATGTATCTCTTCAAAAGTGATTTCCCATTCGTTGTGACACTCTTCACCGTTCATGGTGACCATGGGATACAATGCCGCTCCATTTTCAAAACCAAGTTTTTCGGCATTTTCTATGGCTTTTTCAAGATGGTTGTAGCGGTACTTGAGCAGTTTTCGGGCTACTTCTTGGTTTTTGGTGGCCATATAGAAGGGAATGCAATAGGCTTCTGTATCCCAATAAGTGCTGCCCCCATATTTTTCGCCCGTGAATCCTTTGGGCCCGATATTGAGCCTTGAATCGGTGCCCAAGTATGTCTGGTTCAATTGAAAGATATTAAACCTGATGCCTTGTTGGGCCTTTACGTCACCCTCGATAGTGATATCGCTCATCTGCCATATTTCTGTCCATGCCTTTTTTTGGGTTTCGAGCAAATCGTCGAAACCAAGGGAAGAAACCTCATCAAGAACTTTGTTCGCCGCAGCTACCAATTCGTTCTTGTCATGGTTTCTATCGACTGCATAACCACCATACTTGGTCAGGGTGAAACGTCCGCCCTTTTCGATTGACGTTTCAAATAACAATGAAGCCTTTGTCTCCGTTTTTTCAGATTTGGATGCATCTATCCGCTCACCATTTGCTTGTGCCATGGCCATCATAAAGGTACAGGTGGCAAAGTTGGTCTTCATGGTATGGGCCTCGATAAAGGCTCGACCGTCTTTAAAAGAAACTGCCGTGGTATTCCAGAACTGATCATCCCAGTTACTGTCTTCGTTTTTGATTCCACTGTCCAAATAGGGAATCGCTGTTATGCTTACCTCTTTGTTCAGCACCTCGACCGTATATTCAATGGCACCTATTTCGTCAAATTTTAGGCTTAAAAAGCGGGTGGCGATAACCCTAACCTGAACTTCGTTTGGCAAGGTGGCAGTGAAACTTCTTCGGTACCAACCTTCTTTCATATTGAGTTCACGACGGTAATCGCCTACTTGTGAACAAGTGTTCAAATCTAAGGTTACACCATCGATTAAGATATCGATCCCAATCCAATTTGGGGCGTTCAAGACTTTGGCAAAGTATTCAGGATAACCATTCTTCCACCAACCCACACGGGTTTTATCAGGGTAATAGACTCCTGCAATATAGCTTCCTTGAAAAGTCGGCCCGGTATAGGTCTCTTCAAAATTGGCTCGCTGGCCCATGGCGCCGTTGCCCATGCTGAAAAGGCTTTCCGAAGATTTGACAAGGTTTTTGTCAAAGCCTTCCTCTATGATTGACCATTCATCGGGTTTGATATAATCTTGGTTCATTTTGGAGTATTATATTATTTAAAAATCTGTTCAATTTCGACAAAAAAATTGAAACGTACATGGCTCAAAGTTGATATTCCCCTGTTCGGTTTCAACCAACAAGAAAATGTTGCAATCGAAAGCATTATATCACGATTACCAAAGATTTGTGAACTGATACTGTCTTTCAGTACAATGAGAAGAAAAATGGGCAGACAGCAACACAAATATATAATTTTGTTTAAAATGCGCAATATTCAGAAAGTAGATTCCCTTTTGATGAGATTTGTCTTGATGACCTTGGTAAAAAAAGCATCTTCATCAACTTTTTCCTCCAACCTATCGATCAATGTGTTCACCGCCGCAATGCCCAAATCCACCCCATGTTGATCGACCGTGGTCAATTTTGGTCTTGAGTATTTGGAAAGCACCCCATTTGAAAAACTGATTACCGAGAGGTCTTCTGGCACTTTGAGATCCAATTTTCGAATCACGTTCAAAGCCGCCACTGCATACATTTCATTGACCCCAAAAATGGCATCGATACTCATTCCGCCATCCATCAATCTGTTGATATGGGCCTCTATCACCTTCTCTTGCTCTTCTTCATTGGCATTGTCTTGTATTTTAAGAATAAGTTCAGGTCTTGCTTCGATTTGGTTTTGTTGCAATGCTTCCAAGTAGCCCTTTGTACGTTCCCTTCCGATATTGATATGGTCTAAAGTGGTGAGCAAGAGAATGTTCTCCCTTTTATCATCGATCAATTGCTGGGTAGCATTTTTTGCCGATTCTTTGTCATCGACAACTATCTTATCGCATTCCACTTCATCAACGACCCGATCAAAAAGTACGATGGGCATGCCTTGGCTGATGATTTCATTGAGGTGGTGATAATCTTGTAAGAGCAACGTTTCTTTGGCAATGGATACCACAAAACCATCAACACTGCCATTCACCATCATTTCCATATTGATGACCTCTTTCTCAAAAGACTCGTTTGACACCCCAATGACCACAATGTAGCCCCTGATATTGGCTGCTTGCTCTGCCCCAGCTATGACCTTTGCAAAAAAATGGTGCACGATATCGGGTATGATGAGCCCGATGGTCTTGGTACGTTGGTTCTTCAGGCTCAACGCTATGTTGTTGGGCCTATAGTTGTAGAACTTGGCGAAGGCTTGGATTTTCTCGCGGGTTTCTTGACTTACATTTTTGTCATCTTTCAATGCTTTGGAAACCGTAGAAATAGACACGTCCAATTCTTTTGCAATTTTTTTCAAAGTCATCTTGGGCTTCATCGCAAAAATTTAGGATAAATGCGAATTTAACAAAAAAGGTGTCCTTTTAATAGCTTTTATTGACAAATCCGTATGAAGATAGTATTGCTATTAAAAAAATGAAAAGTTATCCACCTGAAAACGTTGTAATACGCGAAAACTGATAATTGTCAGTTAAATTCACTTCATCAGCACTTAGATTTGAGCTTCTTGAGAAGGAAAATGGGCTACTTCAAAGCTCAAACATAATGCTAACTTAAACCTAATCATTTATGAAAAAACTTCAAAGGTACTTGATACTGTTACTTTTGGCTATACCCTTTTGGGGTTTCTCACAAGTGACAGTGACGGGTGTGGTCACTGATGCTACAACGGGTTTTCCAATACCTGGTGCCAATATCATCATCAAGGGTACCACGACTGGAACAACCACCGATTTTGATGGAAACTATACCATAGCGGCAAATCAAGGTGATCTTCTGGTATTCTCATACATCGGTTATAACACCCAAGAAATCGCGGTCGCCACAAGTCAATTGGATGTTGCCTTACAGGAATCGACCGAACAATTGGACGAGGTGGTGGTAATCGGATATGGTACCACTACGGTCAAGGATGCCACGGGCTCTTTGGATCTGGTGACCACAGAAGATTTTAATAAAGGGGCCATCGTATCTACCGACCAATTGTTGAACGGTAAGGCCGCCGGGGTACGTATCACCAATGCGGGTGGTACGCCCGATGCCGCGCCCAACATAAGGATCAGGGGTGGTGCCTCTTTGAACGCACAGAACAACCCTTTGATTGTTATTGATGGAGTACCGATCGGTCAAGATAATCCAGCTGGTGTTTCCAACCCACTGAACCTTATCAATCCGAATGACATTGAAAGTTTCAGTATTCTTAAAGATGCCTCTGCCACGGCCATATTCGGTTCAAGGGCCTCGAACGGGGTTATTATCATTACCACCAAGAAAGGACTCTCTACTGGGGCCAGATTCAATTTTTCATCTGACATATCGGCCAGTACGGCCGGTGAGGGGCTCGATATGATGAACAGCAGGGAGTATCTGCGGTTCATGCAAGAGTTCCATCCTGAGTTTGTTGGATTTCTGGGAGTAGAAACAGGTTCGGTGGTTACCGATGAGCGCGTACTGCAAACGTTGAACGGCAGAACGCTTTATGACACCGATTGGCGTGACGCGGTCTTTCGTACTGGGTTTGTCTCGAACAACAACTTCAGTGCGCGTACCAATCTATTCGGCAAAATTCCCTTTAGGGGATCTATTGGCTATACAGAAGCATTGGGTGTGGTGAAAACCGATGATTATGAAAGGGTCAGTGCTTCCGTAAAGTTGACGCCGACCTTTTTTGACGGTAGCCTTAAAGTAGATTTAAATGCCAAGGGCATCTATGTGAATAAGAATGCTATTGACGCGAACGGGGCTTTGGCCGGTGCCCTGGTCTATGACCCTACCAAACCGGTTTTCAACAGTTCGCCTGACAATCGTTTTGGTGAATTTTACAGTAACACCACGGTTGACGGCAACCGTCTCATTTTAGATGGCTTTCAGCAAAACCCATTGGGTCTGCTTCAGCAACGTACAAGGCCAGAACAGGTGTACAGGTTTTTGGGCAACGTTGAGTTCGATTACGCGGTACCATGGGTTTCAGGCCTTAGTGCAGTTGTCAACTTGGGTCTTGACTATTCAAAGGCCGAAATCGAGGAACGTTTCAGCGATAATTCTATTCTTACCTATCGGTTCGATAACGAAAACAACGATATCAATACCAACTTTCTCTTTAATCCCGGGGTACATTTCAGGGAAAACCAAAACATCACCAACACCACTTTGGATGCCTACCTGAAATACAGAAAAAGTTTCGATTCGGGTATTATCAACAATTTTGAGGCACAGGCGGCTTACTCTTACCAAAACTTTGAAAATGACGGTACCCAAGATCGCTTTGATTATGATCCCGAAACAGGTCTCCGGTTCGAGTTGGTAAATCCTGATAACCCTGATTTCAGGTATTTCAATGTACTCAATCTGCAATCGTTCTTTGGCCGTAGCACCGTCAACTTTGCCGGCAAGTATTTGTTGACAGTATCTTTCAGGGCTGATGGTTCGTCGCTGTTTACCGAAGACAACCGTTGGGGTTATTTTCCTGCAGCGGCATTCGCATGGCAAGTTTCGGAAGAAGGCTTTATGGAAAATATAAATTTCATCAATAATCTAAAACTGCGCTTGGGCTGGGGTGAGACCGGTCAACAAGACATCACCGGGGTTGTAGGTTTCTATCCTTCCGTTCCATTGTTCATTCCCGGCAGTGCGACCAGCCAGTACCTTCCAGGGTCTTCGTTATATTCTGCAGAGCCTTTCAATCCTGATCTGACCTGGGAAAAGACGACTACTTATAACGGGGGTATTGATTTTGACCTGTTCAAGAACAGTTTCTTAGAAGGTACTTTCGATGCGTACTGGCGTGAGACCACCGACCTCTTGGCCGAGGTTCCCGTGCCACCCGGACAGGCCTTCACCAACCAATTCGTTGACAACGTTGGTTCTACCGAAAGTTATGGTTTTGAGCTGAACCTTAATCTCAATCCTGTTCAGACCGAAGACTTGAACTTGAGCTTCAACACCAACTTTTCATACAATTTCATTGAGATAACCGACCTAGAAGGTGCTGACAATATCAATGCCGGAGGAACCTTAAGGGGTACGGGTGCCGTACTGTTCAGGCATGCTATTGGTGAGCAACCGCGAAGTGCCTATGTCTTCAAACAACTCTACGATGCAAATGGGGATCCGATACCCAATGGCTATCTGGATCTAAATGGAGACAACGTTATCACTGATGAAGATCGTTACCATGTACCAATGGTGCCTAACTGGATCTATGGTTTTGGACTCAACGTCAACTATAAGAACTGGGATCTAAGCGGCTCTTTCAGAGGCCAAATCGGAGGTAAAGTGTATAACTTCAACGAGCTGAACTATGGCTTCACCGAAAGTGCCCTCCCTGTAAACAATAATGTGACCACCAATGTGCTCAACTTTTATGACGGAGCGGCAAATCCTGTGTTTCGTAATGTGATTGGAAATATTCAATTCTCAGATTACTTTTTAGAAGATGCCAGTTTTCTTCGTTGTGACAACATTGCCTTGGGGCATCGGTTCGATAACATGATCAAAAATGGTACCGTACGCTTTTACGGCGCGGTGACCAACCCTTTTATTATTACGGATTATTCGGGACAAGATCCTGAAAACTTTGACGGCATAGACCGTAATTTCTATCCAAGACCGACGGTTTATACCTTTGGTGTAAATGTGGATTTCTAAAAAAATGACTATGAAAAATGTACAACTTCTTATACTGGCTTTGGCAATGTTGGGCATTGCCGCCTGTACCGATGAATTGAACACCGAACCTGAGGTCCAGCTTTCTTTGGATGAATTGCTCGACCGAGACCCCAACGCTATCGAGGGTATTGTATCACGACTATATGCCTCTTTCGCACTTTCTGGTCCCGATGGATCCGGAAGCTCTGATATTCGGGGTGATGATCCAGGTGAATCTCCTTTCCTAAGGGGAATTATCAACCTTCAAGATTTTACCGCTGATGGCATGAAAAACCGTTGGGGCGATGATGGTCTGGATCAGTTGACAACCACATCTAGCTGGGATGCGAACAACAAGTTCTTCAGATATCTTTTTAACAGGGTCTATTACACCATACCACAGTGCAACAACCTCATTTCGGTTCTTGGAAGCGCCGATTTTGAAGATGAGGAGACCATTGCCAGTGAAACGCGCTTTCTGCGTGCCCTGGCCTATTACTACCTTATCGACACTTTTGGTAAGGGAGTATTGGCCACCGAGGAGAATCTCGGACAGACCGAATTTCTGCCAGAAGTAAGCAGACAAGTGCTTTTTGATTATGTGGAATCGGAACTTTTGGCGATTGAGCCCGTAATTCCGACCACAAATGACTATGGTCGCGCCAATCGTTATGTTGTAGATATGTTGCTGGCAAAGCTGTACCTCAATGCCGAGGTCTATACGGGTACCGCCAGATGGAATGATGCGCTGTTCTATGTGAACAAAATCATTACCGAAGGGCCCTATATGCTTGAAGAAGATTTTGTACAACTGTTTTCAGGCGACAATGATACCTCACAAGAAATCATTTTTCCATTAATTGCCGACCCCTTGACCAGCCAAAGCTTTGGCAACACCACATATCTTGTCAACGGAAGTCTGAGTGCCGATACCATGCCCTTGGCAGAGTTCGGTGCCACTGATGGGTGGCAGGGCCACAGGGCTACGCCCGCTTGGTACGGGTTGTTCGGAAGTTTGGCCACCTCAACCGATGATAGGGCCGCATTGTTCTGGACCGATGGTCATAATTTTGAAATGGCGGACTACAGAACCTGGACGGATGGTTACCCATGTATCAAGTTCAGAAATGCCGGCTTTGCGACCGAATTGCCCCCAACCAGTTTTTCGGGCACTGATTTTCCATTGTTCCGTTTGGCCGATGCCTACTTGATGTATGCCGAATTGGCATTGCGCGGGGCCTCCGGAGCCGATATGAGTACAGCACTGGGCTACGTGAACCAAGTACGCGAGCGCTCAAATGCCTCAACGATCGATATGGCCGAGCTTGATCTTGACTTCATCATTGATGAAAGGGCAAGGGAATTGAATTTTGAGGGCCATCGACGAAGTGACCTTATCCGTTTCGGAATGTTTACCGGTTCGACCTATATCTGGCCATGGAAGGGCAATACGCCCAATGGCACTTCAATTCCAGATCATTATAGGCTGTTCCCTATTCCTGAACCAGCACTTCAGGGCAACCCCAACCTAACCCAAAACCCCGGTTACTAAAAATTGTCAAAAATGAAAAAGTATACAATACCATTAGTAGGCGTCTTGATATTCACGGGGCTGATATCTTGTGATGAAGACGAGGTGCTTACAGTGACATCAGAAAACAGTGCCTCATTGTTAGAGGCCGATATTACTACGATCGAGTTAGATCGTGACAATCCTGGAAATCCGGCCCTTACTCTATACTGGTCGAATGCCCGGTACTCAGAACAGACGCCTTCCAATTATCAAGTGGAGGCTTCTGGCGACGAATCATTTGCAGATTCCGCTACGGGCACGACCATTATGGGGGGCAACTCGGTTACCTTTTCGGTCAGCGAATTCAATTCTTTGGCCGCCGCGGCCGGTCTACCTCCTTTTGAGTGGAATACGATTTACCTGAGGATAAGGTCCTTTTTGGGTGAAGCACCAGGACAGGTATTGTCGACTTCGAATGTCGTAAGTCTTGACATATATACCTATTACAACTATCCGGTCAGTGATTTTTATTTGGTCGGCCCAGCGAGTGCTTCCGATTGGAACAACAATAACAATAACGCCATTATGTTCAGAAATGCCGATGACACCGATGTGTTCAACTACACTGGCAGGTTCAATAGTGGACCTTTGAAAATACTTGAGCGGCGCGGTGCATGGGCCCCCCAATATGGGGAAGGCGATAGCGGGGTCTTGGTCTATAGGCCCACCGAAGATGATGATGACCCCAACCCGATCAATGACCTTGAAAGCTTGGATGCCGGATACTATCAATTCTCAGTCGATATCGGCAATCTCAGTTTTAGCATCACTCCCTTTGATACCTCGGCCTCCGACAATTTCTCTAGCCTTACCATCAGTGGTTCGGCTCTGGCAAGTGAGGCAACCCTGACCCAATATGACATTGGTGGGGAGGTATTCGATGAATTTATTTGGTACATCCCCAACGTTCGAATGGTGCCAGGTGAGTTTACCTTTACCGTCAATGGCAGCGACCAATGGGGTGGCACTTCCCTTTTCTCGGGCAAAGCCTCCCAAGGCGGCGGAAGCATTCCGGTTGATGTGGAAGATGACTACGAAGTTTGGTTCAATGTCTTGACCGAAGAATACCAGCTCATTCCCATCAATCTATCCCAATCCTAAAAACTAGTACGATGAAGAATATATGTAAGATACTCGGTTTAACGGTCTTCCTGTTTTTTGTGGGATGTACCCAAGATGATGAATATGAGGTAACTCCTTCTCAGGATGCCAGTTTTGAACTTATCAATTCAGGGATTTCCAACATCAACCTCAACTTTGCATTACCTGATAACCCCGCTTTTACGTTATCATGGAATGATAGTGCTTCCAGTGGGGCGACTTACAACGTGGAAGCCTCAACAGAAGACACCTTTGATTCACCCATTGCTTTGGGCTCTACCCAAAACAGGACCTTTACGATGACCGTGGCAGAATTCAATTCTGTGGTCATCGGGGCCGGGGCAGAGGCCTTTGAACCCTTTACACTTCATATGCGGGTTTCCAAAGGTTCAGAAATTTCGGGAATAGTCAGTTATAGCGTATCTGCCTATACCGAAACCCCTCCAGAGATCTCTGGTCCGGATACCGGTACAGAAGTAGTACTGTCTGATTTGGATCCTGCTGCCATCGCACTTACGGTAGAATTTGACGATCCCGATTTTGGCGAGGGTAATGTGGTAACGGTTGATTATACCTTGGAGTTTGCCTTACCGGACACCAACTTTGAAACCGTTTTTGAAAGTGCCGCTACCAACGAACTCAGTTTGGCACTTACCCATGAGGAAATCAATACCATAGCCCTGGATTTGGGATTGACTCCCGAAGAAGCTTCAAATGCGGTCGTACGGGTAAAGGCCGTTCTGGAAACCGAATCAGGAATGATAGAACGTTATTCAGACCCCATAACACTTTCGATTACCCCCTATGATATTACCTTGCCCCCAATTCTATATGTGGTGGGCGCTGGAGCCACAGATGCCGGTTGGGGATGGGATACCCCTGTGGAGCTACGCTTGATAGGTACCATCTATTCGGGCAACATCAACTTGCAAAACAACAATGGGGCAGACAATAACTTCAGGTTCTTTACCGAGGAAGGCAATTGGGATTCCGGTCAGAACTATCCATACTATGCCGATAGGGGCTATACCATCGACGAAAATTTGGTCAACGCCAATGATGGTGACAGCAATTTTGCCTTTGTGGGCACCACGGGCTCTTATTCCATTGCCATAGATACCCAAAACAGGACCATTACCTTGGGTGAGCCACAAACAGCTGGCGCGCCATCACCATTGGGCATTGTAGGTTCCGGATTTAACGATTGGGGCAATGCAGGGCCTGATGCACCTTTCTATACCACCAATACAGATGGCGTAGTGGTAAGCTATGTGAACCTTAAGGATGGTGAGATCAAATTCCGTGAAAACAACGATTGGGGGGTAAACTATGGTGACGATGGTGCTGATGGCACCTTAGAACTCAATGGGGCCAATATCATAGTCACCGCAGGTGATTATAGAATTGTTGTTGACCTGAACAACCTTACCTACACGATTGAGCCCTATAGCTTGGGTATCGTGGGTTCTGCATGGAACGATTGGGGCAACGCAGGCCCTGATGCCAAAATGTTCTACGACAATACTTCCGACACTTTTGTGGTTGGGGTCAAACTCCAAGAGGGTGAAATGAAAGTACGCTTGAACAATGATTGGGGCACCAATTATGGCGATACTGGCGGCGATGGCACCGCAGAATTAAATGGGGATAATATTGTGGTAACAGCAGGTTTCTACCAAGTAAGGTTAGATTTGAACAATTTACTCATTACCGTTGAAGAGGCTGATTTATGGGGCATTGTGGGCTCTGGTTATAACGACTGGGGCAATGCCGGTCCTGATTTTAGCTTCACACAGTACAATCCTGACAAATGGGTGGCCGAAAATGTCACCTTGATCGACGGAGAGATCAAGTTCAGGGTAAATGAAGATTGGGGAGTCAACATAGGGGATACCGGTGCAGACGGTACCCTTGAAGACGGAGGTGACAATATTGTCGTTACCGCCGGCACCTACGATATCTTCTTGGATTTCAGTGGTGCTGGAGCGCCTACCTATACCCTTATTACAAAATAATCATGCATTTGAGTTAATTTAAATTCGAAAAAAGGGCTGTGCACGCAGCCCTTTTTTCACCTAATGACATTCGCTATGACAAGAAAACTACCGGCACTTTTGCTTTTTCTTCTTTCATTTGGCCTTTTCGCCCAACAGCAAGAGGGAACTTTTACCATTGACCCTCCCACGTTTGACGAAGATGATGAAATTACCATCACCGTTTCTGGCGTTGACCCCAGTGTCTGGGGCGTAAGCGATGTCTACCTATGGGCCTGGTATTTTGATTCGTCAGGTGCACAGGCGGGAGATTCCCCAACCAATGGCACTTGGGAAAATTCGAACGAAGTCCAAAGAATGACCGACAATGGAGACGGCACGTTCAGCTATACATTGACCCCCACAACCTTTTACGGTGCAACGGGCATTTCAAGAATAGGCATGCTGGCCAAGGCCAAGGACGGCACGGGCGACAAAAAAACCCAAGACAATGTTGTGGATGTGGGTGGCTACCAACTGGTACTGACCGCTCCGACCCAAAATACCACCTTGATAGATGCAGGCACCGAAGTAACGATTACGGCGGCGACATCAATTGCCTCCACCTATACCCTGACCGCAAATGAACGGTTGTTGACAATACGACAACCGCATCAACAGAATATAGCTATACCACTACTTTAAACACTACCACTAATTTCACCTTGGAGGCTACCGATGGCACCAATACAGAGACCGCATCATTTACCTATGCGATTAGGCCTACAGTCACCGAGGAACCCTTGCCCGCCGGACTTTTGGATGGCTTAAATTTTGACCCTAACGATGCTACCAGGGCCACTTTGGTGCTTTATGCCCCGGGCAAAGAGTTTGTTCACGTAATTGGCGATTTCAATAATTGGACCGTCAATGATTCGTATTTAATGAAAAGAGATTCGACCCAAGACCGTTTTTGGCTAGAATTGACAGGGCTTACCCCCCAATTTGACCACCTCTACCAATATTTGGTCGAGCTTGACATCAATATTGCCGATCCCTATTCCACCTTAATTTTGGATGGCTATGGAAATGACAACTTTATTGATGAAACCACCT
>JANQOD010000014.1 GCA_028289745.1 Allomuricauda sp.
ACGGCCACAATGGCCATTGGATTTTAAGTCCAACGTGTCTACCAATTCCACCACCCGAGCGTTTCTTGGACTCATTTCTAAAAAAAAACTCCACCCTTGGTGACTGAGCGGAGTCGAAGTAGAGCGAAAAACGGGATTGGATCCCGCGACCTCCACCTTGGCAAGGTGGCGCTCTACCAACTGAGCTATTTTCGCAAATGCCACGAAATAGCTTTAAAAAGCGAAAACCATCACTGAGTTTTGGCGCTCTACTCCCGATGGTTATCGGGAAGCTATTTTCGCATGTTATATAAGAACAAAAACACCTTTTTATCGACGCGGGCCTGTCTGCCGATAGGCAGGTGCAAATTTAAAATAATTCTTTGAATCAAAAAGAACTTTTGGTGAAAACCTTTTATGCCCGTGCTTTAGAGTCTGTTTAGGAATTTGTGATTGGAGTTTTTATAGGTCATTTTTGATGCATTATGAGGCAAAATTTTTAGGCATGACCCATGGTTACGGTTCAAAATTTTAGGCTCTTATGATGAGGCCCTTTTCTTTTTGGTAAGCAGGCGCTTGATCTCATTGAGCTTCATCAAGGCCTCGACCGGGGTCAAGGTATCGATGTCAAGGTGCAATATCTCTTCTTTGATCTCTTCGAGCAAGGGATCGTCAAGGTTGAAAAAGCTCAGCTGCATTTCTTGGTTCACCTTTTGTAAGGTATCGGTCATCTCTTCACTACTATGTGATTTTTCAAGCTTCTTGAGAATTTTATTCGCTTTTTGTACCACTTGCTGGGGCACGCCCGCCATCTTCGCCACATGTATGCCGAAACTATGTTCACTGCCACCCGGAACCAATTTTCGTAGAAAAAGCACAGTGTCTTTAAGTTCTTTGACCGAAACGTTGTAATTCTTGATACGGCCAAAGGTTTCGGTCATCTCGTTCAGTTCATGGTAGTGGGTGGCAAAAAGTGTTTTGGCGCGAGAAGGGTGCTCGTGCAGGTATTCGGCAATGGCCCAAGCTATTGAAATACCGTCATAGGTACTGGTGCCACGCCCAATTTCATCGAGTAGCACCAGACTGCGCTCTGAAAGGTTGTTCAAAATAGAGGCCGTTTCGTTCATCTCTACCATAAAGGTCGATTCGCCCATCGAGATATTGTCACTGGCCCCGACCCGCGTGAATATCTTGTCGACCAGACCTATGGTGGCGTTTTCTGCGGGCACGAAACTTCCCATTTGGGCGAGCAGCACGATAAGGGCCGTCTGTCGTAGAATGGCCGATTTACCACTCATATTCGGCCCCGTGATCATGATGATCTGTTGGTCATCGCGGTTCAGCAAGACATCATTGGCAATATAGCTCTCGCCCAAGGGCAATTGCTTTTCGATCACCGCATGCCTGCCACCCTCGATTCGAATTTGGGTCGAGTCATCAATTTCAGGGGCCGTATACCCGTTTTCTTTGGCCAATTGCGCAAATCCGCAAAGACAATCCAATTTGGCCAACAATCGGGCGGTTTGTTGAATGGGGCCAATATATTCTTGTAGCCATACCAACAGCTGTTCGAACAATTGCTGTTCAAGCTGTGCGATTCGTTCTTCGGCGCCCAATATCTTGGCCTCATATTCTTTCAGTTCTTCAGTGATGTAGCGCTCGGCATTTACCAAGGTCTGCTTGCGCACCCACGACTCGGGTACCTTGTCTTTATGGGTGTTGCGTACCTCGATGTAGTACCCGAATACATTGTTTGAGGATATTTTCAATGAAGAAATGCCCGTTTGCCCCATCTCACGTTCGAGCATTTGGTCGAGATAGTCTTTGCTGGAAAAGGCCAGGTCTCTCAATTCATCGAGTTCTTCTGAATTGCCCTCGGCTATGGTTTGACCCTTTAAGATGTTCACGGGAGCTTCTTCGTTCAGTATCTGCTTTACCTTTGCGCGAAGGGGCTCACAGGTATTGAGCTGTTGGCCAAGAGCGTTCAAGGTAGGGGATTGGCTTTGTTCCGTGGCCATTTTGATGGGCAAGGTGGCCTCAAGTGAATTCTTCAATTGCACCACTTCTTTCGGATTTATCTTGCCCGTGGCCAATTTCGAAACCAAGCGCTCTAGATCGCCCATCTGTTTGATATGGTGCTGTAACTTTTCAAGCAAGGCCTCTTCAGGCACGAGATAGGAGACGATCGACAACCGTTCCTTTATTTTTTCTGGGTTCTTGAGCGGAAGTGCCAGCCACCGTTTGAGCAATCGGCCGCCCATGGGCGAAATGGTCTTGTCGATGATATCGAGCAGGGTCACCGCATTCTCGTGGGTCGAATGGTAGAGTTCAAGGTTGCGTATGGTAAAACGATCCATCCAAACGTATTCTTCTTCGGCAATACGCTGAAGCTTGCCAATATGTTGTAATTGGCGGTGCTGGGTCTCTGAGAGATAGTGCAGTACCGCACCTGAGGCGATGATGCCTTGGGCCAAATGGTCAATGCCAAAACCTTGAAGGCTCTTGGTCTTGAAATGGCTGTTCAAGCTTTCTTCTGCATAGTCGGTCTGAAAGATCCAATCTTCGAGAAAAAAAGTATGCCAATGGTTTCCAAATGATTCAATGAACTCTTGGCGATGGTCTTTCGACAACAATACCTCGTTGGGCGAAAAGTTCTGCAAAAGTTTGTCGATCTGTTCGGTACTGCCCTCTGAAGTGAGAAATTCACCAGTGGAAATATCCAAAAAAGAAATGCCCAATTTGTTCCTTCCGAAATGAACGGCCGCCAAAAAATTGTTGCTCTTCGCATTGAGAATGTCGTCGTTCAAGGCTACCCCCGGGGTAACCAATTCGGTCACGCCCCTTTTTACGATGGTCTTGGTACGCTTTGGGTCTTCAAGTTGATCGCATATGGCCACCCGTTCACCGGCCCGCACCAACTTGGGCAAATAGGTGTTCAACGAATGGTGTGGAAAACCGGCCAATTCGGTCTGGTCGCCCCCATTATTGCGGTGGGTGAGAATAATGCCCAAAATCTTTGAGGCCTTGACGGCATCTTCGCCAAAGGTTTCATAGAAATCACCCACCCGAAAGAGCAACAAGGCATCAGGATGCTTGGTCTTGATGGCGTTGTATTGTCGCATCAAGGGGGTGGTCTTCTTGCTATTCTTTGTTGTTGCCAAACCGTAAAAAGGTATTTTAGCCGAAAATATGGTTTTACCGACCCCCTGAAAATTTTTGTTGATATTTTCGGGGCAATAGTTGAAAAAATACGTATGCGCAAATTGCGAAATGAAGAATTGTACCGTTTGGATGTCGCCGCTTTCAAGGGTGCCGAAAAAATTCCGGTGGTCATTGTGCTCGACAACATCCGTAGTTTGAACAACATCGGTTCGGTTTTCAGAACCGCCGATGCTTTTTTGGTCAAAAAGATATACCTCTGTGGTATCACGGCCAAGCCCCCGCACAAAGACATTCGAAAAACGGCCTTGGGGGCCACTGAAAGCGTTAATTGGGAATATCGGGAAGATATACTCAAGCTGGTTGACGAACTGAAGCTTCAAAACATAAAAATAGTGGCCGTAGAACAGGCTGAAGGGGCGACCATGCTCAATTCGTTCAAGGTAGATGGCGGCCAAACCTATGCCCTGATCTTCGGCAATGAGGTGATGGGCGTACAGCAAGAAGTGGTCACGGTAAGTGACGTAGTGCTTGAGATCCCCCAGTACGGTACCAAACATTCACTTAATATTTCGGTCTGTGCGGGAGTGGTCGTTTGGGATATTTGGTCAAAACTTCAGGGCCTAAAATAGAAAAACCCTGACATGAAGACAGGGTTTTGCATATAGTTTGAGTTAGTTAGTTTCAGTAAAACTGGTTGCTAATAAAATAAAACCAATCGTTATATGCAAGTAAAATTCACAAAACTTTGTTAAGAAAAAAGCGTGGCAATCTTAAGTTGCAGTTGTTCCAAGATGGTTTCATAGTCGGTTTCATCGGCCACAAAGTCAAGTTCATCTAAGTTGATGACCATGGTGTTCTGCTCTGATAGCCCCTTGATGAAGACAAGATAGCCCCGGTTGATCTTTTCTAAATAGCCCGCCTCAATGTTGAGTTCATACTGTCGCCCCCGCTTCTTTATATTTTCGAGCAAACGTTCAGGACTTTGATAGAGAAAAACATACAGATCCGGTTTTTTGACCTCTTTGTACATAAAATTGAACAGTTTGCGGTACAGGTTGAACTCTTCTTTTTGCAGCGTTATTTGGGCAAAGATGAGCGACTTGAAGATATCGTAATCACTGACCAAAAAATTCTTGAAAAGGTCAAGCTGGGTGGTGTCGTCCATGAATTGTTGGTACCGGTCGGCCAAAAATGACATTTCCAACGGAAAGGCATAGCGCGAGGGGTCATCATAAAATTTGGGTAGAAAAGGGTTGTCGGCAAAACGTTCCAATACCAATTTTGCATTGAAATCGTGTGCGATTTTTTTGGTCAAAGTGGTCTTGCCCGCCCCGATATTGCCCTCGATGGCCATGAACTGTAACTGTGAAAAAAGAGCCGTTCGCGAGGCATACAACTTGAAAGGCTGTTTTTGCATCTCGCTTTTGTCAGTACACTGTTGCAACAGGTTGCGGGTATCTTTTTTGAATATGGGATGATAAAATTGGGGTGCTATGTCGGCCAAAGGCTTCAGCACAAAACGTCGATTGGCCATTTCAGGATGTGGAACGGTCAAAATAGCGGTGCTGATAATCTCTTTGCCATAATAAATGATATCGAGATCCAACGATCTTGCCCCAACGTTTTTGCCGCCTGAGCGCACGCGACCGAATTTCCGCTCAATTTTTAGAAGGCTTTCGAGCAGTGCGTTCGGCGATAGATCGGTTTCGAGTTGAAGACAGGCATTGAAAAATGGTTCGCCATTGAAACCTATCGGGGGATTTTCATAAACAGGGGATATTTTCAAGATTTTTCCGGCGTGTTTTGATAACTCAAAAATACCCTGTTGTAGCAAGTTGCGACGGTCGCCAAGATTACTGCCTATCGATAGGTATGCGATTTGTGCTTTGTCCATGATATGGTCAACAAAGTAAACAAAACATTGTGACAATGGTTATCTTTGCGATTCAATTAAATGGGTACCATGAATTTTTTGAGAAATCTTTTGGCGGCTATATTGGGATGTTTGATCGCCTTCGGCATCATCGTCATCATGTTCTTCTTTTTTTTGGCTTTGATAGGAA
This sequence comes from Allomuricauda sp., assembly GCA_028289745.1. Taxonomy (GTDB): domain Bacteria; phylum Bacteroidota; class Bacteroidia; order Flavobacteriales; family Flavobacteriaceae; genus Flagellimonas_A. The sequence goes on from JANQOD010000014.1 coordinate 5,205, forward strand.
GTGCCGATGACACGGTCGCCATAAAAAAGAATTCCGTTTTGGAAATCAGTTTTACAGAGCCGATTTACGATTATCAGGGAAAGGATGACACAGAACCTTTTGCGGGCCTTTTTGAGGTAGGCTTGGGGCTTGATGAGATTTTACACGCCTTAAAGGTGGCCAAGAATGATGAGAACATCAGGGGCATCAGCTTGAACACGGGGTTTTTAATGGCCGGTATGGCACAGGCACAAGAATTGAGAAAAGCACTTCAAGACTTCAGGGAGAATGGCAAATTCGTGTATGCCCATTCAGATTTCTACACACAAAAAGATTACTATCTCGCCAGTTCGGCAGACAAGCTATACCTGAACCCGCAAGGGGGCATCGATTTCAAGGGGCTGGCCACAGAAA
>JANQOD010000037.1 GCA_028289745.1 Allomuricauda sp.
CGGCGACGGGATCGAGACCCCCGACGAGGACGCCGATGGCGACGGCGACCCCACCGATGACGACACCGACGGCGACGGCACGCCCGACTACCTGGACCCTGTTGATGATGAACCACAGATCGATTCAATAGAAGTCAATCAATTGGTAACACCCAATGGTGATGGTAGAAATGACTTTCTGTTTATCAGAGGCGTTGAAAATGCAAGAAACAACACATTGAAAATTTTCAATCGATGGGGTGTAGCTGTGTATGAGGGAAGTAACTATAACAATATCAACAATATATTTGATGGTAGGTCAAAAGGTAGGTCAACATTGTCAGGCGATGATTACCTTCCATCAGGGGTATATTTTTATATATTTGAGTACGAATCTGACCAAGGAAAGATAACCGATACCGATTACCTCTATATAAGTCGATAATCCGTTAATTTTTAACATGATAAAAAAAACAATATCGTTCCTACTCTTGCTGATTTGCTTCACATCGTTTGATGTGTTTGCCCAACAAGATGCCCAATATACCCAGTATATGTACAATACACTGAGTGTTAATCCGGCGTATGCGGGATCAAGGGGCCAATTGAGTTTCGCCGGTCTCTATAGATCGCAATGGGTGGGTCTTAACGGTGCCCCTGAGACATTTACGCTGAACTTGCATTCCCCCATTAGAAATAGTCGTTTGGGATACGGTATTTCAGTGGTCAATGACAATATCGGTGATGGAGTGGTACAAGAAACCTATTTAGATGCGGTGATATCGTATACCATTGATGTTTCTTTAGATGCAAAACTGTCATTCGGGTTTAAGGCCGGAGGTAATATGTTGAGTTTAGACTATAACGGACTTCGAAATTTTGACCAAGAGGTGGTAGACCAAGAAAATGTAGATAACCAATTTTCTCCCAACTTCGGATTGGGGATCTATTACCACACCGATAAGTTCTATGCTGGGGTTTCGGCACCCAATATTTTGGAGACAGAGTACTTTGACAATAGCGGGGGCGATAGCAACGCGGTCAATTTTTTGGCCGCTGAACGGATCAACTTCTATTTGATAACGGGTTATGTTTTTGATTTGAGCGGAAGTTTGAAGTTCAAACCCGCCCTGTTGACAAAAGCTGTCGGGGGTGCACCCCTTCAGGTCGATCTATCGGCAAGTTTCCTGTTCAATGATAGGTTCAGTTTTGGCGCAGCATACCGTTGGGATGCAGCGGTTAGTGCCCTTGCAGGTTTTCAGATTACCGAACAATTGATGTTGGGGCTGGCCTATGACCGAGAGACCACTGAACTGGGCGGTACCCAGTTCAACGATGGCTCTTTTGAGATTTTCTTGAGGCTCGAATTGTTGAAATCATTTCAGCGAACCGTTTCGCCACGATTTTTTTAATTAGACTATTATGCTGAAACGACTACTTCTGTTTGTGATATTGGTGTTGGGTTTTGTTGGCCTGAATGCCCAAGAAAAGAGATTGATCAAGGCAGATGAAAAATATTCAGACTACTCCTTTAGGCCCGCTATCGATATCTACCAAAAAGTGCTCGAAAAGGGCTATGTTTCCCCAGACCTGCTAAAAAAACTGGGCAATTCTTACTATTTCAATGCCGATTACGAAAAAGCAAGTGAAACCTACCAGCGTTTGATCGAAGAATATCCTGATGAAATGGGTACGGACTATATCTTCAGATATGCACAGACCCTGAAGACCTTGGGTGACTATGACGGCTCTAAAGAAATGATGGCCAAGTTTAACGATATGGCCAATGCTGATAGCAGAATGGCCGCTTATGAAGAAGATTACTTGGCAAAGATTGAAGAGAATTCGGGAAGATATGCGGTAGAGACATTTCCTTACAATAGCAAGCATTCCGATTTTGCGACATCCTTCTATAAAAAAGGATTGATTTTCTCATCGGATAGAGATACCGGAAACCTGGCACGATACCGTCACACATGGAACGCCAAAGACTTTTTAGACCTTTACAAAGTCGATGCCGACAGTATCTCTGAAAATAATGTGGTAAAACTCGAGGGTGATGTCAATACACGCTTACATGAATCTACTTCTGTGGTCACAAAAGATGGAGGTACCATGTATTTCACACGCAACAATTTTCTCGGTGGAAAAAAATACAAAGACCAACAAGGCATTACGCGCCTGAAAATATATACGGCCACATTTATCGATGGTGAATGGACAGACATTACCGAGTTGCCTTTCAACAATGATTCATACTCAATTGCACATCCAGTGTTGAGTCCTGATGAAAAAATACTATACTTTGTGTCCGATATGCCAGGCTCCCATGGTGAATCTGATATCTTCATGACCAAGATCATCGGTGACGGCACTTATGGCCCCATTATAAATTTAGGCAAGAACATCAATACCGTGGCCCGTGAGACCTTTCCTTTTATAACCGCTGATGGCGTATTGTATTTTTCTTCGGATGGACATCCGGGTTTGGGAGGATTGGACATTTTTGCCACAAAGATCGCTTTCAGCTATGATGAAACGGTGACCAATGTGGGGAAACCTGCGAACAGCAAATATGATGACTTTGCCTTTATCATGGAAGAAGAGACCAAGAAAGGCTATTTTTCTTCAAATAGGCCTGAAGGGCTTGGCGAAGATGATATCTATGCTTTTACGGAGACCGATCCGTTAAGGCTTGATTGCCTACAAGATGTGACGGGCACGGTTCGCGATAGGATCTCAAACGAGGTATTGGTGGGTGCCACGGTCAAAATCATCGATGAGGAAAACAACGAGGTCTCTTCGACGATTACCGATGCTGAAGGAGACTATGTTCTTGATCTCGATTGCTCTAAAGGTAACTTTGTTCGGGCGCTGATGGAAGGCTATGTACCGTCAGAAGAATATCTTCCCAAGTCATATGGCAAACCACGTATTGTTGATTTTTACCTAGAGCGTGACGTGGTCACGGGTGGCTATGGAGATGATTTGGCAAAACTGTTGCAGTTGAGTACCATTTACTTTGACCTGAACAAGTACAACATACGACCTGATGCTGAAGTAGAGATCCAAAAGGTGATCGTTGCCATGGAAAAATATCCAAGTCTAAAAATCAAGGTGAATTCCCACACCGATAGCCGTGGCAATGACGATTATAACATGTGGCTGTCACAGAAAAGGGCAGAATCAACGGTCAATTATATGATTTCAAAAGGTATTTCTGCTGAACGTTTAAAAGGCGAAGGCTTTGGAGAATCGCGACTTGTCAATGAATGTGGCAATGGGGTACCCTGTTCAAGGGAGAAGCACCAATTGAACCGACGATCAGAGTTT
>JANQOD010000117.1 GCA_028289745.1 Allomuricauda sp.
AAACTCCATATCGACAGGTCTGAAATTACCATCATCGGACCAAATGAGGTCTTGGCGATGTTTACCTTCATAACCTGTGCCACTATCGATTATTTGATGTTGCTTCATACCCAAAAAACCAATGGTGTTGTTGATCAATAGGTCACCCTGTACTTCATCGGGAAAGTGCCTACTCGAAACAAACTCAAGACCGCTCGTTGGTCGCACCTTGTGCTCCTCCTCTATCAAATCCCTTGCCTTTGGCGAGGCTCTACCGTACACCGGTTTTACCGTGCTGGGCATTAACCATCGTACCGCTGGCCCTGAGGTCTCGGCAAAAAAGTATTGGCCATAGTCGTCAAAAGCAATGCCCCAAGGGTTTGGTATGGCTATCTGCGCCGTACGTTCGAGGCGCTTTCTTGTAGGATTATATCTGTAAAATCCACCATTTGAACCCCTGACCGGCCCATAAGGTGTCTCAACGTTGGTGTGCAGAAAAATCCCCTCACCCATATAGATGGCCCCAGACGGGTCGGCACAAAAGGCGCTTATGGTATGGTGGGTATCATGGTCGTCAAATCCGCTCAACACGATTTCAACCTCATCGGCCTTGCCATCGCCATCAGTGTCCCTAAAGTATTTCAGGTGTGTTCCTTGTGAAACGAATACCCCATCGGTAGTTATCTCAAAACCCAAGGGTACATGCAGACCATCGGCAAAAACGGTTTGCGTATCGGCCTTGCCATCTTCATCGGTATCTTCCAATATGATGATCTTGTCATTGGGTTTGCTGTCACCGGGGCGATAGTGCGGATAACTGGGCATGGTGGCCACCCAAAGCCTTCCCTTGTTATCAAAAGACATCTGTACGGGATTGGCCAAATCGGGAAATTCTTTTTCTGAGGCAAACAACGCTATCTTATACCCCGCAGCGGTATGGATGGTGGCCACTGCATCTTCTCCATATAAATATTGGGCCGCCTCGGCACCCTCGCCCAAGGTATAGTTCGTCGTCACTTCGGGAAGCTGATGGGTCAGGCCATCGTATTTCAAAAGGTTTCTTTTATGGCCCTGCAAGGCCTCCCAAATAGCCGTATCGCGAATGGCCGTCATCTCACGAATCTTTTTAAGCTCATCAGGATAGTTGTCAGGTCCGTACGGTCGGTAACGCCTACCGTACACATGTACCCCGTTAGGAATTTTGTAGTCATTGTGCCACATCCAGTTCTTTTCATCAACCGCTTGCAAAACCAAATCGGCATGGACCCTTTCTTGTTTTTGTTCTCCGAAAATTTCATCCGCAAGATATTTTGCCAGTCTTTGATAGCCCCTGTCATTCAACTGAGCGCCATCGATGGTCAGGGGCTCGCCTTTTTTATACCACTTTTTGCTCTCAGTAAAAACATCGACAAAAAGCACATGGTTGGCCCGTGCCACTTCACGCATGGCTTTGCAGTACTCAAAAAGGCGATCATTTTCAATTGAACCATCCGGCACATCCAGTATGTTCGACAAGTCTTGAAAGGCATTGGGCGAAACGAGAACAAGTTTCGGGCTGTTCGACCCATTGTATTTTTTTGAAAGAATGTGCCTTAAATAGGCGTGCAACTCTGCCCGAAAATTTTCAAGGCCTTCTTTTCCATTAAAAGAAGAATTGTAGCCAAAAAAGGCGAGAACAATATCAGGTTTCAACTTCGAAAGCCATTCATCAGGATATTCAAAATGTCCCTGACTACCGGTATCGTTTGACAATTCACCCTTATGAAAAGTATCGGCGCCCTCGAACGCCCATGGGGTGTTTCTCCCTGAATGTGGCCAAAAGCCCGGGGTATTGCCCCCATCGGCCATATTTCGTATGAACAATGAATCATCAGGGTGTCTCAGGTGTAGCTCGGTCTCGAAATGGCCAAAATTCATCATTCTCGAGGCCATATTGCTTCCAACGATGACAATTCTGTCGTGTCTTTGAAGCGCAATGCCCGTATGATCATCACATCCAAAAGCCAACAACAAAAAAAATGAAAAGCACAGAATTTTCTTTAAAATGAATTTGCCTTTCAGGTAATAGGCTTGAAAATGGTGTTCTGCCATAGGCTTGTAAGGTACAATTTTTTAATACGGTCAATAGTACCCCCAAAAGGTATCACAATTATATCCCTTATTCAAAAATATTCGAAAACAGTACATTTACACCCGCTAACCT
>JANQOD010000129.1 GCA_028289745.1 Allomuricauda sp.
GCAATGCTACGGCACTGGTTTCACTGTTTTTCTTTCTCGGTTGTGCCGAATTACAGCAAGTGGTCAACAATCTGCCGACCGGCGAACCGGTTTCGCAAAACGACATTATTCTCGGACTCAAACAGGCCTTGGAGTTTGGTGTAGGTGAGGGGGTTGACCTGTTGAGCAAAGAAGATGGTTATTTTAAGGATCAAGCAGTAAAGATCTTATTGCCCGAAGAGCTTAAAAAAGTAGATGAGGCCCTGCGAAAAATTGGCCTGTCTTCATTGGCCGATGAAGGATTAAAGGTTTTGAACAGGGCGGCGGAAGACGCCGTTAGCGAAGCCAAACCTATCTTTATCAATACGATAAAGGGATTCACATTTGAAGATGCCAAGCAGCTATTGGTTTCAGAGAACGATTTGGCCGCTACGCAATACCTACAACAAAAGACAACTTCACAACTACAGGCTGCCTTTTCACCCAAGATCAAGACTTCTTTAGGCAATGTGGGGGCCGATAGAATTTGGAAAGATATCATTAACAAATACAATACCCTTCCTCTGGTAAAGCCCGTAAATCCCAATCTCACCGAATACGTGACCGAAGAGGCCATCAAGGGACTTTTTGTGAAAGTAGGGGATAAGGAAACGGAAATCAGAAATTCAGTAAGTGCCCGTACCACGGCCTTGTTGCAGAAGGTCTTTGCGCTGCAATAAAACCACAAAGCCCTTTGTTTTTTCGTTGATTGCAAATGTGCCACGCGCAACCCAATAGTTGATTTCAAATTGTTTGGTAAAAAAAGGCGAAATTGAGGATTTGAAAAAAATAATGCTAAATCACAAATATTTTTTAGTACGCACCATTTCTTTTGTAATGTTGCGCTATTTTTAGCGCTAAAACCAGCCTTATGTCAAACGAATACTCCACTTGGAAACACCCCTATAACCCCTCAAAAAAGTATAACAAACGAGTCGCTTATTTCAGTATGGAATTTGCCATAGACCAGGCCTTGAAGATTTATTCGGGCGGACTTGGATTTTTGGCAGGGTCGCACATGCGATCGGCTTTTGAGTTGAAACAGAATATGATCGGGGTCGGTATGCTGTGGAAATATGGGTATTATGACCAATCACGCAACCAAGACCAGACCTTGAAGCCCGAATTTGTAGAAAAGACCCATAATTTTCTTGAGGATACGGGAATTCAGGTAAAGATCAAGATAAACGATAATCCCGATGTAAATGTAAGGGCCTATGTGCTCAAACCCGAGGTTTTTGGTACGGTACCCCTTTATTTGTTGTCGACCGATGTTGATGGCAACGACCATCTTTCGAGAACCATTACGAACTATCTCTACGATGCCAATGAGGCGACCCGTATAGCGCAGAGCATTGTTTTGGGCGTCGGTGGCGCAAAAGTGGTCGAGGCCTTGGGTGGTGCTGATATTTACCACCTGAACGAGGGCCATGCCCTTCCCGCTTTTTACTACCTGAAAAACAATGGAGTGAAAATTGAACAACTCGTTTTTACTACCCATACCCCAGAAAAGGCCGGCAATGCAGAGCGTGACATCAATTATTTGAACCAATTCGGATTTTTTGGCAAAACATTGGCACAAGAGCAATTAAATGAGGAAATGGTTCCTGGAGGAATGCTCAGCTATACCGTGAGCGCCCTAAAAATGGCAAAAAAGACCAATGCGGTCTCAAAACTGCACGGTAAGGTTTCCAAGGAAATGTGGAAACCGTATGCGAGCAATGGTACCATTATTCCCATAACGAATGCCCAGAACCTTGCATATTGGCAAGACCCCGAACTGAAAAAGGCCTGGAAAAACAAAAAGGAAAGCGCTTTTGCAAAGCGAAAGCTTGCACTCAAAGAAGAGCTGTTCAAAACGGTGCTGGACCAAACGGGAAAAATATTCGATCCGAAAGTGCTGACCATTGTCTGGGCCCGTAGGTTTGCAGGTTACAAGAGGGCCGATATGCTACTTTATGACTATGAGCGGTTCGAAAAGTTGGTGAACAATACCCAGTACCCCGTTCAGATCATTTGGGCGGGCAAACCCTATCCGATGGACTGGTATGCCATCGATATTTTCAACAAGTTGGTACATACCACCAAATACTCAAAGACCTTAGCGGTGTTGACCGGATATGAAATGGAGCTCTCAAAAAAATTGAAGCAAGGCTCTGATGTTTGGCTCAACACACCTAGAATAACCCGTGAAGCATCGGGCACCAGTGGTATGTCGGCAGCTTTTAATGGGTCGTTGAACGTCTCTACCGATGATGGTTGGATTCCTGAATTTCGGAAGAATGGCAAAAACAGTTTTGTATTGCCGGCCCTAGACCACACAATGCCCGTTGAAGAACAGGATAGGCAAGATTGCGCCAATCTGTATGATATTTTAGAGAAAAAGGTGCTTCCCACCTATTATGACAAACCTGAAAAGTGGCAACAGATGGTTTTTAGGGCTTTAGATGACGTGGTTCCTGAATTTACCAGCGAACGTATGGCCAAGCAGTACTACGAAGAACTTTATTGAATTACCTCGCTGATCTGAACAACGGGTTCAATATTGGTGTAGTTCGGAATGTCACCGACGATTTTTTCGGCATTTGGCCCGAAAGCACTTAGATAGTCTTCAAGCGTGTCAAAGTAAAAATAGCCAATGGCCAGATATGGAATGGGTTCATCGGGCGTTCTGCCGGCTATTCCCTTGTCGATTGCCATGGCCTTCATGGCATCACCGAACAGATTTGCTGCCATGGGCATGTGTTGGGTCGAATAATAATCCATGTCAAAAGTTTTGTCTTCACCGTTCGGATATAGGATCGTCACTTTGACCATTCCGTTTTCAATTTTTGGGGCATCTGTTGACTTGGTCTGTTGAAAGCCCATGAGCAATACAGCGCCACCGATTAGCAAGAGTGTGATTTTTGTTTTCATTTGATCTGGATATAGTGTGTTGTTTTTCTCATCAATGTTGTGCGGAATCATTAAACTGCCAAAGCACATTCACAATTTGCCATTTACCGTTCAGTTTGACAATGTGCATATAATCGATCCATTCATCGGCTATTAGTTTTACTGAGGCCGTTTTGTCGAATATGTCGAGAATAACGACTTCTTTTTTCGGGTTTTTGGGAAACCCATCACCGTTTTTATTATAGGTCGCTGATAATAAAACCATGGCGTCGGTAAAGGTTTCCCTCAAATATTCCTTGTTTGTTTCTTTGTCTTTCCAAAACGTTCTTTTAACCATTCTTGGGTGCGCTGAACGTTCAAACTGACCGGGTCGTACATTGTGCTGGGCCTCGATATAATCAAGCGCAGCTTGTTCGACAGCCAAAGAGTCTTGTCTGGTTTGGGCCTTGATGTTCGATATCAAAAGAAAAATCGAGGCTATGGTCAATAGATTAAGTTGCTTCATAAAATTTTTTATGGGTCATTGATGCATTATAGTTGATACAACGTTTTATCGTTACCGGTGGTTAACGCCAATTCCATTTCGAATTGATCGATTACGTTGTTTAGTCCGACAAGCCTTAAATTATCAAGTTTTTCTTTCAGTCGCTCATCTACATTGTTAATTTTTATAGATTCTGCCACCTGTTTGATCCCACAGAAAAGTCTTTTCCATCCATTTTTATCCGTAGTCAACAAATCGAACTGCGGTAAATAGCCTTGGTCGGGGTCAATGATAAAAAATGATTCCGGTTCGTTGTTGTGCAGTACATGAAAAAACGTATAGTTTCCTTTCAATATGGATTCTTTTTGGTTATCCCAAGAATAGAGTTGCTGATTGGGCAAGCTTGTCCAATCAACATGCTGGATATCCCTTTCCCTTACTTCAGCTTGAACCAACGGGCCGATTTTTATCTTTCCCCTGAAGCATTTGTATTTTTTGCATGTTACGAAACCGATACCCTTGTACAAACGAATGGCGACATCATTTTTGGTAATCACTTCAAGGGTACTTTTTTCAACCCCTCTTTTTCTTAAGTCCCAAAGCGCATGTTCGTAAATGGCCTTGACTATTCTTCTTCCCCTGTATTCGGGAACAACCCCTGTTCCCGTATTAAAGGCCATTAATGTTCCATTTCTTTTATCGATGGCATGAATGATAAAACCGACCAATTTTTCATTGTCGAACATGCCGTATGAGCAATTAAAATCGACTTTGGCAGCTTTCCATCTGTTTTCGTAATAGCTCTTTTCGGTGGGCACGGGTACGAAATAGCCTTTAAATGCCAATAAAAAACAGTTTAGTAATTCATCAAATGATGTGCTCGATAAATTCTTTACGATCATTTTTTTTGTTATGGGGATACGGCCTTAATAAATGGTCATTGTAATACCGTTTACTTCTTGTTGGGCATAGTTAGGTCATTTTATCATAAATGATTTGATCATTTCCATCGGTGCTTTATGTGGTCTTCCTGCAGCCTTCATGAAGTCAGAAGGAACATCATTCACTCCTTTCGAAATGCCATCGTAAATACCTGCGATTATGGTTCCTATGAAGTTCCCAAGCTCGGCTTTTCGTTCCTTTTCATATTCGTCCACAGAAATTGAATTGAATTTAAGATTTGTATTGAACTCCTGATTAATCAATTCTACCAATTGTGTTTGGGTAATGGGTTCTCCTACTAAATTGTAAGTCTGCCCGTTGTGCTTGTCTTGAAGTAGCATTTGTGAGTATGCAAAACCCAATTCATCTCTACTGGTGTAACCGCACTTGCCATCACCTGCGCAATTTCTAATCTCACCCTCTATTATATAGGTGTCGATATATTCTAGATCTGGTTCAATGTAAATTCCGTTTCTACCAATTACCCAGCGCATACCTGACTCCTTGACATCCTCTTCAGTTTGTCTATTGCTTCTTACAATCGGACTAAAAGTCGTCTCATTTTCATCACCTACAATGCTGGTATAGACAATTTTCTTTACGGCATTCTGCTTTGCTGCTTCAATTACATTTCTGTGTTGCTGGATTCTTTTTTGAGGCTCACCAGACCCTGAAAGTAGTAGCACAGCATCAATGCCTTTTAAAGCAGAATCAAAATCTTCTCGATTGGTGTAATCTCCTTTTCTGACTTCAATTCCAAGATGAGACGCTTTTTCGGGGGTCCTCACGATTCCAATTACGTTCTCTTTACGGATTTTCTTTTTCAATTCATTAATAATGGAAGAACTTAATTGTCCATTTGCGGCCGTAACTGCAATTTTCATTTTGTTTTTGATTATGCCCAACAATTTCGCGTATGACCTGTGCTGATTTTTCGTAACGCCAGGTTACACGAAAACTAATTTGTTTGGAAGGTAACCAATTTTGGGGTAAAGTAGGAGGCATGGCCATACACATTGTTAGACAATGTTTATTTCTTCTGGTAAAGACTTGCTATTATCTATTGAATGCTTTGTGCCCCCCACAAATTTTAATGGAAGGATGAAGTGCTACTTTTCCTTCTTTAGATAGGGCCACTTTTTGGCGATTGACTAGAAAGTCGAGTGCATTTTCTTTAGGAAAGGCATTTCCAGAGCATGGACCAAAGTGAACATCTTCGCCCCAAGTAGTACCGATAGCTTCTATTAGTTCTCTGGGCGTTCATTGTTCATTGTTTTTCTCGATCAAAAAAATGACTTCATGTATATGTATACTAGTATTCATGTCATTCATAATTGATAAATCCGCCCTCCCGATGGCTATTGGGATAATGGTTTCTAGGTTTGAAGTTTACAAAATCTAGCTATAAATTATAGCCCTTGTTGTGTAGCGTTTTTATTTCTTCTTTATATTTTCAATGGTATCTGAAATAAATTCATCAGGCAAGTAATGTCCAGATTCATAGAATTTCAATGATTTATCTTTTATCGTTATTTTATCAAAAAAATCTTGGGCTTCTTCTTTAGTATACCAGCCATCTTTTGTTCCCATTAGTAAGGTAACAGGCGACTTTTGCAGTGTCGCACAATTTTTTGGTGACATATAATCAATCTTTCTAGTGTTTTCTTCGCTCATTCCAAGTCGCACACCTGTTTTAAAATCTAATGGTGCTACGCAAATAACTGCACGATTTAGTCTATCATCAATGGAATTTAAAAGAATCGTCATCTGTCCGCCCATACTATAGCCTATAACATCAAAAGTTTGTGTTTTTGAGGTTGATTTACTTTCTATATAGTCCATTATGATTCGGATGTCTTTGACAGAAGACGTATATAGGTTATATATTTTTTGAACATCTTGTGATGAAAAAAATGTTAGAGGCGAAGCAAAATTTCCTTGATAGGTTCTTTCTCCGTGATATTTAGCATCTGGGATTAGTACAGAATATCCTAATGTTAATAGTGAATCTTTGAGTTCTACGTATTTTTCTGATAGACTGGTTATAGGATTAACCCAATTGTCTTTGCTCCCAGTTAAACCGTGAAGAAGTATAACATATTTATCTTCCTTTCTATCTTTAGGTTTTATGCTGTAAAAAGGAATTTTGGAATCGAACCCATCTATAACTATTTTTTCAAATGTATTACCATTATCAGCGGTATTACTTTCAACAATTCTATCATTGAATTCTTTTTTTGGAAAATAACTTAAATCAGCTATTATTTCTTGGGCTGAAATAACAGTACTAATGAGAATTAGGGCAAAAGTTAATATTAATGGTCTAAGTTTTCCCATAAGTATAATTGAGTTTGGATTCAGTTTTTTAAATTCTACACAATGGTTTGGCTATACGCAGTGTCCCATAGGGCATTATGGGTTTTGTTGGCAAACGTTTTAATGTTTCTTTTCACTTTTCTTTCGATATGTTGTTCGCATCTGAGGTAAAAGAGCAATCAGAATGATTAGCAGCGCATAAAAGATATAAAAAGTATGCAACCAGTGAACTGAACTTTGAAGCAAGATCAATTGTATTTGTATCCAACTAATGAGTGTAAAAGCAACATAAATGCTGTAAGTCCACGACCAATGCATGTCCCCGAATACATTAAACATATCCGCCAATTTAGAATCCGGCTTTTTAATTAATGCTGGTATGAGTAATAACGGTATCATGCCAAGAAGAATAAACAAGATAATTCCCGGTATCATAAAATTTTGAAAAGGCATATTTTTAAACTCGGTTATTGGTAGTCCCAACATCTCTCCCATGGGAGAAATTATCAGTACCAATCCACCGCTAATAGCTCCTAACCCAAGGAACCCTAGTATGGTTAAAAAGACATATCGTGTTGTAATTTTTTGCATAGGGGCTACTTTGTTTTGAACATTCGATGTTTGCCAACGTAAGAATATAGATCATCAATGATTTATATAGCTTCTATATTAGGAACAATTTACCATTTCTACCAACATTAAAAAAGCCCAGCAAGCTGGGCTTTGAGTATTGTGGAATTAGCAGATGACAACTAAATATTCTTGGCAAGCCAATCGCCCACTTCAGAGGTTTTATAGGCCTTGCCACCATCGGCAAGATCTTCGGTCACCATACCTTCGGCCAATGAGTTGTTCACTACATCACGAATGGCCTGCGCTTCTTGGGCCAGCCCAAGATCATCGAACATCATGGCCGCAGAAAGCACGGTCGCCAAGGGGTTGGCGATATCTTTACCCGCCGCCTGTGGATACGATCCGTGAATTGGTTCGTACAGCGATACCTTACTGCCCACCGAAGCTGAGGGCATAAGGCCCATAGAACCCGAAATGACCGAAGCTTCATCGGTCAAGATGTCACCAAACATGTTTTCGGTGATCAATACATCATATTCTTTGGGCCATTGTACCAGTCGCATGGCCACGGCATCGACAAACTCATAGGAGACCTCTACCTCGGGATAGTCCTTTTCCATTTGTTGAACGGTCTCACGCCACAGTCGTGATGATTCGAGCACATTGGCCTTATCGACACAACATAATCGCTTTGAACGTTTCATGGCCGCCTCGAACCCTTTTTTGGCGATGCGCTGTACTTCGGCACGGGTATAGGTACAGGTATCATAGGCGGTATTGCCATTGTCTTCACGGCCCCGCTTTCCGAAGTATATACCCCCTGTCAACTCACGAAAGAAGATTAAATCGGTACCTTCGATACGTTCGCGCTTCAAAGGCGATTTATCGATCAGTGATGGAAAGGTAAAGGTCGGACGCACATTGGCGAACAGTCCCAGTTTTTGCCGCATTTTCAAGAGTCCCTGTTCAGGGCGTACCTTGGCCGATGGGTCATTGTCGAACTTGGGGTGCCCAATGGCCCCGAACAATACGGCATCTGCATTTGCGCAAACCTCATGGGTCTCATCGGGGTAGGGCTCATCAACCGCATCGATGGCCGCAGCACCCGTCAAGGCGGATTGCCACTCGATTTCATGGTTGAATTTCTTGGCTACTGCATCTGATACCTTTACGGCTTGGTCGATCACTTCTGGGCCGATACCATCACCGGCCAATAGGGCTATTGTAAGTTTCATTTTGTTTTTTGCTTTTAGTGTAAAACGCTTTACGCTACACGCTATACGCTATACGCTATGCGCTATTCTATACTTTTTTTATTGGTTAGATTTTGTCTATTAAATTGTATAAGCTTCTTCTTACTTTGTTGACTTTATCCAAAATGATTTCAAAAGAATCATTGTCGATATATCCCAAATTATTGGCTAAAATGGTAAAATATTCCAATTCACTTGCAGAACCTTGAGAAATAATGAGAAAACGTCGAAACTCTGCATCAGATTCCCTTCCACAGCCTTCTACGATATTTGAAGGTATGGAATAAGCGGCTCTTCTCATTTGGGAGGTCATGCCATAAACCTCCTCTTTCGGAAATGCTTTGGTCAATTCATAGACTTCCAAAGTAATTTGATGACCTAGTTCCCAAACATTGTATTTTTTATAATCTCTCATTACTGAAGTTGAATTTAAATAGCGGATAGCGTTGGACGATTAGCAATAAGCCAATTCAAATTAAATTCAACATCTTTTCAGTGGCCTTGATGGCCGATACGGTTTGGTCAGAGTCCAGTCCCGTAGTGACAAAGTCATGCTTGGGGGTTTTCCAGGTGATCATGGTTTCACATAGGGCATCGGAGCTACTTCCGGGCGGAATGCGAACGGCATAATCGATAAGTTTGGGAAGCGCCACATCAAGCTTTTTATATACTTTGTGCAGTGCGTTCATGAAGGCGTCGAACTGGCCATCGCCCTGTGCATGTTCTTCGTACACCTCTCCCTCAATGTCAATCGATAGGGTGGTAGAGGGCATCAATCCCTTTGAATGCGTAAGCACATACGATTGAATGAAGACCTTTTGTTTATAGGCACTGCTGTCCAATACATCAGAAATAATGTAGGGAAGGTCTTCTTTGGTCACCCTTTCTTTTTTGTCACCGAGCTCAATGATGCGTTCGGTCACCTTTTTTACCTCCTCATCGTTAAGGGTCAATCCCAGTTCTTGAAGGTTCTTCAAAATATTGGCCTTACCCGATGTCTTGCCCAGGGCATATTTGCGTTTTCTACCGAAACGTTCAGGCATCAAATTATTAAAGTAAAGATTATGTTTATTATCCCCATCTGCATGTATGCCAGCCGTTTGTGTAAAAACATTATCACCTACAATGGGTTTATTGGCGGGTATGCCGAAACCGGTAAATGTAGAAACCAGTTTGCTCACTTTATATAAAGAAGATTCTACCACCTTGGTCTCGATCTCTGGCAAAAAGTCATTGATAACGGCAATGGTGCTGGCCAAAGGGGCGTTGCCGGCCCGCTCGCCCATGCCATTCACGGTAAGGTGCAATCCATATACCCCAGCTTTTAAAGCCTCCATGACGTTCGATACGCTCAGGTCATAGTCATTGTGCCCGTGAAAATCAAAATGGGTGTTCGGATACCGTTTTATGATCTTTTCGATATACGCAAACGTTTCTGATGGGGTCAGTACCCCGAGTGTGTCTGGCAACAAGATTCTCTTAATGGGCTGTTCGGTCAAAAAATCGAGAAACTGAAAGACATATTCTTGTGAATTGCGCATGCCATTGCTCCAGTCTTCTAAATACACATTGGTCTCAATGCCGGCTTCTTTTCCCAATGCAATGACCTCTGTAATACCAGAAAAGTGCTGTTCCGGTGTTTTTTTAAGCTGATGCGTCAGGTGGTTCAATGATCCCTTGGTCAATAGATTCTGTACTTTTGCCCCGGCCTTTTTCATCCATTCTATCGAAGCGCCACCATCTACAAAGCTCAGTACCTCGACTTGATTGATACGGCCCTCTTCCGCTGCCCATTCCATGATGTTTTTGACCGCTTCGAACTCTCCATCCGAAACCCGTGCCGAGGCCACCTCTATACGGTCTACTTTAAGTTCTTCGAGCAATAGTTTTGCCAAGGTCAATTTTTCAGATGCCGTAAACGAAACACCAGAGGTTTGTTCCCCATCCCGGAGGGTAGTATCCATTATTTCAACACATCTCTTCATAAAGTGTTTGTTTGTGAGTGGATCAGAAGGGGCGTTTTGCGGCAAATTCTTTAATCTCTTTTTTCATGGCCACCAGATAATCGATATCATCGTGACCGTTGGTCATATTGCCTTTTTTATAGCTATTGATGTCAAAAGATTCCTGTTCGCCCGTACTAAGGATGGTCACGGTCTGTTCTGGAAGGTTTACCTCAAACCCTGTTTTGGGGTCGGCTTCAATGGCCTTAAAGATTTTATCTAAAAAAACGGCACTCACTTGCACGGGAAGCACACCGATATTCAGGCAGTTATTGCGGAAGATATCGGCAAAAAAACTGGAGATGACACAGCGAAAACCATAATCGTACACGGCCCAGGCCGCATGTTCGCGAGAAGAACCCGAGCCGAAGTTTTTTCCACCCACCAAGATCTTACCGCCGTAAATCGGATTGTTGAGCACAAAATTCTTTTTTGGGGTACCATCGCTATGGTAACGCCAATCGCGAAAAAGGTTATCACCAAATCCCTTACGCTCGGTAGCTTTTAAGAAACGGGCAGGAATGATCTGGTCGGTATCCACGTTTTCGATGGGCAGTGGTACCGCTGTACTATTCAGTATATTGAATTTATCGTAAGCCATAGTTAGATGTTAGCTATTGAAATTTTTAGACCAATTCGGGTTTCAGTAATTCGCGCGGATCGGTGACCTTACCCGTCACGGCCGTTGCCGCGGCCACTAACGGACTTGCCAAAATGGTTCGTGCCCCGGGACCTTGTCGGCCCTCAAAATTTCGATTTGAGGTACTGACGGCCAATTTGCCAGCAGGGATTTTGTCATCGTTCATCGCCAGGCAAGCCGAGCAACCGGGTTCGCGCAGCGAGAATCCCGCTTCGGTCAGAATATCAAGAATTCCTTCTTCCTTGATTTTTTCTTCCACCACATGGCTTCCGGGCACCAACCAAACGGTGAGGTCATCGGCCTTTTTCTTTCCCTTTATGACAGAGGCAAAGGCACGAAAATCTTCGATACGGGCATTGGTACAGCTTCCGAGAAATACATAGTCGACCTTTTTTCCCAACATGGGCTCCCCTGGGGCGAATCCCATATAATCCAAAGATTTCTTAAACGTCACTTCACTGGCCTGAATATCGGAAGCACTGGGAATGGTCTTGGTGATGCCCACGCCCATACCGGGATTGGTGCCGTACGTGACCATCGGTTCGATTTCTGAGGCATCATAATTGAATTCCTTATCAAATTCAGCGCCATCATCGGTCTTGAGGGTACTCCAATATTCCATGGCCTTGTCCCAATCAGCTCCTTTTGGGGTGTATTCCCTTCCTTTGATATAGGCAAACGTTTTCTCATCTGGTGCGACCATCCCGCCACGGGCACCCATCTCAATGCTCATGTTGCAGACGGTCATGCGGCCTTCCATACTCATGTTTTTGAAAACATCGCCCGCATATTCGACAAAATGCCCAGTAGCGCCGGAAGTGGTAAGCTCGGCGATGATGAAAAGGGCGACATCTTTTGGTGTGACACCAAACCCAAGGGTACCGTTGACACTGATGCGCATTTTTTTTGGTTTGGGCTGCATGATACACTGGGTAGAGAGTACCATTTCAACTTCTGAGGTGCCTATACCGAAGGCTATGGCGCCAAAGGCCCCATGTGTCGAAGTATGTGAGTCACCACAGACTATGGTCGCCCCTGGAAGCGTAATCCCATTTTCTGGCCCTACCACATGTACGATTCCGTTTTTGCGATGGCCAAGCCCCCAATGAACGATATTCCATTCGGCGGTATTCTCTCGCAAAGCCTTCAACTGATTGGCCGACAATGGGTCACCGACCGGCAGGTGCTGGTTCAATGTTGGTGTATTATGATCGGCAGTGGCAAATGTGCGCTGCGGATACAGCACTGAATTACCACGATTTTTCAACCCCAAAAATGCCACGGGACTGGTCACTTCGTGGATGAAATGGCGGTCGATGAAGAATACGTCCGGCCCACCTTCGATTTTTCGAACAACATGTGAATCCCAAACCTTGTCGAACAGTGTTTTCATTTTCATTTCAAATTAACGGGCATTCTTATTTTCGATGAGTGAAACACTCGGTTTTCTCATCTAAAATCAAGCTTCAAACTTACAAAAGACAACAGCGCAGTTGAAATAATATACGCATAAAATTACGATGCCCAATCGATTACGGCTTTTCAGATAGAATTCACTTGCCCACATGGCCAACAAAAAAATCCCCACCCAAGAGTACGGAGTTTAACATATTCGAAAGGTAGATTAACACAATGGTAACGAAAATGATACCGGTTCATGAGTACTTTCGAAATGACCTAATTTATTCATTAACAGTAAACAACAAACCAATGAAAACAAGCGACACAAAAATTTTAATTCCATTGTTGCTCGTGGTCTTTTGTTTTTCCGCGGAAGTCTTCGCGCAACTTGACCTGCCGAGGGGAAGTCAAATGGCAAAAGTCTCACAGCGCATCGGCATTACCGATATTACGATTGTCTATTCAAGGCCCAGTGTCAATGACCGTGAGATATGGGGGCAGTTGGTACCTTATGGCATGAACAATCTCGGTTTCGGAACCGCAGCTGAATCACCTTGGCGGGCCGGGGCAAATGAGAATACCATTTTTAAGGCCAGCGATGCCATCAAGGTAGAAGGGAAAGATCTTCCCGCTGGTAAATACGGTCTTCATATGGTCATCAACGAAGATGAAACGGCCACCATAATTTTTTCAAAAAATCACGGCGCTTGGGGCAGTTATTTTTATGACCCTGCAGAAGATGTATTGCGGGTTGATGTGACCACCAAGGAGATTTCCCATGTCGAACAGTTGAGGTACGAATTTAATGAGGTGGACGGTACATCAGGTGTGGCTTCCCTGAATTGGGAAAGGAAACAAATTCCCTTTAAAATAGAAGTGGATGTTACCGATATTGTTTTGGCAGATATTCGACAAAAATTGCAAGACACCCCAGGGTTTAGTCGTCAATCATGGGAGCAGGCCGCTAATTTTGCATTGAACAATGAAGGTGATCTTAATGAGGCCATGGGGTGGGTAGATGCAGCTATCGCCGGACAATTTTTCAGTCAAAAAACATACAATAACTTGAGTATCAAGGCGCAGATCTTGGCCAAACAGGGCAAGGCCACCGAGGCCGAGACCGTAATGGAAGAAGCGTTGCCCTTGGGCACGGTTTTTCAAGTACATGGATACGGGAGACAGTTGATCGCCCAGGGGCAGACCGATAAAGCCTTGGAGATTTTTCAATGGAACGCAAAAAACCATAAAGGTACTTGGCCCGTACACTATGGCCTTGCACGGGGCTACTCGGCGAAAGGCGACCATAAATCGACACTCAAACACCTAAAAATTGCCTTACAGAATGCACCGGCACAGGCAAACCGTGATAGGGTGCAGGCCAATATCGAAAAAGCGGAAAAGGGAGAAGGTATCAACTAGCCATACATCTCTGCCAAGTGTATGAACGCCCAGTAAAGCTGGGCGTTCTTAGCTTATGTACCCCCAAATTGCCTTGTCTTTGACCATTCTGGCATACTGCTTTCTAATGTACAGATTTTCAGGTTTTTCCAATCGTGGATCTTCTTTTAACAGCTTTAAGGCATGGTAACGGGCGGTTTTCAGAATTTGGTTGTCTTTGACAATGTCGGCAATCCTTAAATTCAACAGTCCACTCTGTTGGGTGCCCATCAAGTCGCCAGGGCCGCGCAATTTGAGGTCTACTTCGGCAATTTCAAAGCCATCGTTGGTGCGTACCATGGTCTGCAAGCGGGTACGGGCATCTTCAGAGAGTTTACTGCCCGTCATCAGAATACAATAGCTTTGTTCGGCCCCCCTTCCAACACGGCCACGCAACTGATGCAATTGAGAGAG
Source organism: Allomuricauda sp. (assembly GCA_028289745.1). Lineage (GTDB taxonomy): Bacteria > Bacteroidota > Bacteroidia > Flavobacteriales > Flavobacteriaceae > Flagellimonas_A. The sequence continues at coordinate 14,377 of JANQOD010000129.1, forward strand.
TCCGAATCGCTCGGCACTTTCGATGATCATCACCGAGGCATTGGGCACATTGACCCCCACTTCGATGACCGTGGTAGCCACCATAAGCTGGGTCTCGCCCTTTACAAAACGTGCCATCTCGTAGTCTTTGTCTTGACTTTTCATACGGCCGTGTACAATGGATATCTGGTAATCGGGTAGGGGAAACTCTCGTGAAATACTTTCATGGCCGTCCATCAGGTCTTTGTAGTCAACGGCTTCCGATTCTTGTATAAGGGGGTACACGATATAGACCTGTCTTCCTTTTTTGATTTCTTGCTTAATGAAATGAAAGACCTTTAGGCGGTTCGAATCATAGCGGTGCACCGTTTTGACAGGCTTGCGCCCTGGGGGCAGTTCATCAATGACAGAAACATCAAGATCTCCATAGAGGCTCATGGCCAGGGTACGTGGAATGGGCGTAGCGGTCATGACCAGCACATGTGGCGGAAGAGCCCCTCCAACCTCCCCTAGGGGGAGGCTTTCCAACTCAGACGTTATTTTTTTGATTACGGCATCGATTGCCCCGATTACTTCTTCATTGGAAAAGCGTATGACCTTATACCCAAGGTCATTTAAAATCTGGGTTCTCAGGGCATCGGCTTCTTTTTGGGACGGATCGTCGTGATACCTGCCATCAACCTCAACAATCAGCTTTTTGGATAGGCAGACAAAATCAACAATGAACACATCAATGCTATGCTGCCTTCTAAATTTCACATCAAGTTGCTTGGTTTTCAATTGACTCCATAAAATGCTTTCTGCTTCCGTTGTTTGCTTTTTCTGCCCTTTTTGAAGTTCTTTTAGAAAATGATAGGCCGAAGGCCTCGCAGTCTGATATTTGTGATGGATTTCAGGCCCCCTCCTTTCGGGAGGGGTCGGGGGTGGGCCTCCCTTGTGCCATAGTTTTGAACGTTGTGCCACCCCAAAACGATGCTGCTCATCGACAATGGCTAGACCAAGGTTGTTGAATTGTACTTTCTCTTCCAAAACAGCATGGGTGCCCACCAAAATATGGAGCGATCCATCTTGCAATCGCTCGTGAATGGTTTTTCGTATCGATTTTTTTGTTGAACCAGTGAGCAGTTCGATGGTTACTTCCATCTCACCCAACAACTCCTTTAGTCCGTTGTAGTGTTGATTGGCCAAAATTTCTGTAGGGGCCATCAAACAGGCCTGAAAACCGTTATCTATGGCCAACAGCATGCTCATCAGCGCCACGATGGTCTTGCCCGAGCCCACATCTCCCTGTAACAAGCGGTTCATTTGGGCGTTGCTTCCCAAATCGGCCCGAATTTCTTTAATGACCCTTTTTTGGGCCTTGGTGAGTTCAAAAGGCAGATGTTTTTCAAAGAAGATGTTAAAATGGTGGCCAACCTTTTCAAAGGGAAAGCCCTTTATTTTTTGTTTTCGGATGATTTTTTTTGAAATCAGTTGCAACTGAATATAGAAAAGCTCCTCAAATTTGAGACGAAACCGTGCTTTGGCCAATAGCTCTTGATTTTTGGGAAAATGTACGCTCAACAACGCATCAGCTCTTGATACAAGCTTCAGTTCTTCTAGAATTACCCCAGAGACCGTTTCTTGAAACTGGCCTTTTGATTCGAGCAAAAGTTGCTGTTGTAGTTTACTGATGACCCTATTGGTGATACCCTTGGCGCTCAATTTTTCGGTTGACGGGTAGATGGGCTGCATGGCGATCTTTAGTCCCGCTTGGTGCTCTTTGAGCAATTCCATTTCGGGGTGGGGCATTGAAAAAATACTTCCGTATCGGTTTATGCGGCCAAAGACCACATAAGGTTCATTGAGCTTCAGGTTTTCACGCATCCATTTTTGGGCCCTGAACCAGACCAGCTCCATTTCTCCCGTGTCATCTATAAAAGTGGCCACGAGCCTTTTGCCGCGTTTCTGTTCGACTGTTTTGAGGTGAACGATTCTTCCCATGATCTGTACTTCGGCGCCGCTATCTTTTAGCTCGTTGATTTTGTAGTACTGGGTTTTGTCTAAATAGCGGTTGGGGTAGAGGTGCAAGAGATCATTGTAGGTCTGAATGCCCAATTCTGTTTGCAAGGTCTCTGCCCGATTCGGGCCCACACCTTTGAGATAAGCAATTGGAGTTTGTAGAAAATTGGGCTTCATCGCACGAATTTATGTAATTTGGATTGACTTTTGCTGCTCCGAGGCTATGAGACAATTCTACCTGCTTTTCTTTTTGGTTCCCATAATGATTTTCGGACAAGATTTCCCTGCAGTGGATTTTATCTCTGGTGATGTCTCCATTACTCCTGATACCATTGAAAAATCGATTAAGGGGAGTGTTTCCTATGCATTTGAAATGTCGGCAAAAACAGATTCCATTTTTATCGATGCCATTGATATGGGTTTTCAAAAAGTAGCCTTGAACGGTAAAGAAGTTCCCTATTCCAACAATAGAAAACAAATTGCATTTCAGGCCCCCAAGAGCATGGGAGAACACCTATTGACGCTATGGTATACCTCGAAACCCAAGCAGACCGTTTATTTTTTTGGTTGGGACGATCAAATTAAAGGGAACGAGCAAATATGGACTCAAGGCCAAGGTAAGTACACCAGCCATTGGCTGCCCAGTTTTGATGATATGAGCGAAAAAATTGAATTTGATTTTCAAATAATGGCACCGAAAGAATATGATGCAATCGCTAACGGGGAACTTCTTGAAGTAGTTGATAAAGACTCGCTAAATGCGTGGAGATTCAATATGATAAAACCGATGAGCAGTTATCTTGCGGCTTTTGCCATTGGTGATTTTGACAAGAAAACCCTGAAGTCCGCTTCTGGTGTGCCCATCGAACTGTATTATGAGCCCAAAGACAGCCTAAAGGTCGAACCTACCTATCGCTATATGAAAGAGATTTTTGACTTTTTGGAGGAGGAAATCGAAGTACCTTATCCCTGGCAAAACTATAAACAGGTGCCCGCACAGGATTTTCTTTATGCGGGAATGGAAAACACGACGCTCACCATTTTCTCGAATACTTACGTAATTGATTCCGTGGCCTTTGTCGATAAGAACTATGTGAATGTCAATGCCCATGAACTGGCCCACCAATGGTTTGGCAACTTGGTCACCGAAAAAAGTGGTGAGCACCATTGGTTACATGAAGGTTTTGCGACCTATTACGCCTATCTTACCGAAAAAGAGCTTTTTGGCAATGACCATTATTATTGGCGATTATATGACACGGCGAAAACCTTGAACATACTTTCAGAAAATGGCGATGGGGAAGCCCTGACGAATCCGAATGCAAACAGTCTGACCTTTTATGAAAAGGGTGCATGGGCCTTGGTCATGCTACGTGAAATAGCAGGTGAAGAGGCCTTTAAAAAAGGAATTCGCAACTATCTCGAAAAATTTGCCTTTAAAAATGTGACCATTGCCGATTTTCTTTCTGAAGTCGAATCCGCAAGTGGTAAAGACCTCACTGGTTTTCGGAAAGAGTGGTTAGAAGGTGAGGAATTTCCATGGCAATCGACCAAAGCCTATTTGATACGGCACGCCAATAGCATTAAAGAATATTTTGAACTAAAGAAAGCCGATGGGGCGACAATCAAAAAAATGGATTGGTACGCCGGTACCACTTCCGCTGCACTCAAAAGACAGCTTATATTGACCTACGGATTGAAGACCCCGGTAAAAGGATTGGAAAGCATCCTACAAAAAGAAAAGGACTTGAAAGCAAGGCAGGCCGTGGCACAGGTTATTGAAAGTGTTCCGCAAGAATTGAAAGAAGTGTTTGCCTCCCTGCTTGAAGATGAAAGCTATATTACCCAAGAATTGGCGTTGTTTAAACTATGGACCAGTTTCCCTTCTGAAAGAGAGAACTTTTTGTCACAAACCAACAATGTGATGGGCCTTCCAAATAAGAACATTCGTCTTTTATGGTTGACCTTGGCCTTGGTAACCCCTGAAATCCATCCTGAAAAAAAGAAAGGCTATTACGAAGAACTAAACGGCTATACTGCGCCCAATCATCATTTTGAGGTACGCCAGTTAGCTTTCGAGTATCTCAACCACATCAATGCAATGAACAATGAAGCACTTGCGAATCTGGTCGAGGCCGCTGACCATCATGTTTGGCAATTCAAGAAGTTCTCAAGAAATTTATTGCGCAAATTGATGACAGATGAGCTATTTGAGAAACGATTGAACGCTGTTTACGAAACCCTAACCAAAGAGAACAAAAAAATACTTGATAAACTGAACAACAAATGAGGGCATTGGTCATATCAGGTGGAGGGAGTAAAGGAGCCTTTGCGGGCGGGGTAGCCCAATTTTTGATAGAGGAGGCCAAACATGGTTACGAGCTTTTTGTGGGCACCTCGACAGGAAGCTTGCTCATCTCTCACTTGGCCCTTAACAAAATTGATAAAATCAAGGAAATATATTCTTCGGTAGATCAAGATAGTATCTTCAGTAGCTGCCCCTTTATCATTCGTCGAAAACATGGTCTAGAGCTAATCGCCATCAACCATTGGAATGTGCTCAAAAATTTTATGAAAGGCCATAAGACCTTTGGTGAAAGCGAGAGTCTTCGGCAATTGATACGAAGTAGTATTACCATCGAAGAATTCAATGCACTAAAGAACAGTTCGAAAGATGTTGTGATTACGGTTTCTAACCTATCGCTCAACCAAGTAGAATATAAGTCTATAAATGATTGTACCTACGATGAGTATTGTGATTGGATCTGGATTTCATCGAATTACACCCCTTTTATGAGTTTGGTCAGAAAAAATGGTTGCGAATATGCCGATGGGGGACTGGGCAGTTTGGTGCCCATCGAAGAGGCCATCAAAAGAGGAGCGACAGAAGTTGATGTGGTCGTACTACATACCGAGGTAAATTATTTGAACCGGATGCCTTCCCGGAATCCGTTTGAGTTGATTACCACCATTTTTTCCTTTATGCTAGATCGTATTGAAAATCAAAATGTAAGAATTGGAAAATTGGTGGCCAGCCAACACGATGCCATCATCAATTTCTACTACACACCTACGGTTCTTACCACAAATTCATTGATTTTCAATAAAGAGCGTATGACCTTATGGTGGAAAAAAGGGTATCTCTATGCCAAGAACAAGAATGTCGAGAGTATGCCGATCGATCCCGATGTGCAAGAGTGATGAAGTAGTTGGCAGTCAATAGTTATTCGTTAGTAGTGAATGGCGTGTACAAAAAAGTTCATGGTTCGTTTTGATAATCTACCCTGTAGGCTAAGTCCCAAGCTGACGAAAGGGTCTAGGGGTAAGGACTGGCGTAATCAATAGGCTAACGACCATTAACATTTAACCATCAACAGCTAGTTACCACAACTCAGAGATTTCTCTCTTAACAAAAGCCAAGGCAGTTGCCGATGGGGATTGTTTTTCCATGGTTTCGTTCAAAATATCTTCCCTAAGCTTATCAGAAGAATCACTTTCACTCATACCGGCAGAACGTATGATCTGAATAGTGGCACTTTTAGCGGCCTTGATGATATTCCAACATTCATCGCTCATGTATATTTGTTGTGAGAGATTATGGTCAAATTCTGTTTCTATCTGTTTGATAAGTAGATTTTCATAATCGGCCTTGTTTTTTGATTTTGGGGCCACTCTTACCACTAAACTCGGAATGGAAATACGCTCTAAGAAAAGGGCCATACGCTCATAGGCCTGCAATCGTATGGGCAAGGCCTGTTTTTGGGTATCTTTTTGTAACAAGAAGCGCCTGCGCCCTTCTTCATTTCTTGTATGCAATCTAAAAAAGTAAAAGGCAACGGCGCC
>JANQOD010000143.1 GCA_028289745.1 Allomuricauda sp.
TTAATTGTGGGAGCCTTGTTGCTTTTAGTATTTTTGGGGTTGCTTTTCAAAATGGAGGGCGATAGACTGAAAATCATACTGTTCAAGCGTGAAAGTTAAGATCATCAACGCATCGGGCCATGCTTTGCCACATTACGAAACGGAAGCTTCAGCGGGCATGGACCTTCGGGCCAATATTACAGACCCCATTACGTTACAACCTTTAGAGAGGGCCATTGTCAAAACGGGCCTCTTTATCGAACTGCCCATTGGCCATGAGGCCCAGGTACGCCCGCGTAGCGGACTGGCAGCCAAAAAGGGCATTACTGTCTTGAACGCCCCTGGCACCATCGATGCCGATTATCGTGGTGAAGTAGGGGTGATCTTGGTAAACCTTTCCAATGAGGCGTTTACCATAGAGAATGGTGAGCGGGTCGCCCAGTTGGTCATTGCCAAACATGAACGTGCTGAATGGACTGAGGTTGAAGAGTTGAGCACTACCGAAAGAGGTTCAGGCGGCTTTGGAAGTACAGGAACGAAATAATGAAACAACTTTCAAATTGATACGATGAAAATAATAGTCCCAATGGCGGGTCGGGGGTCCCGTTTAAGGCCCCATACATTGACGATTCCGAAACCCTTGATTCCCGTAGCTGGCAGACCCATTGTGCACCGATTGGTCAGTGATATCGCCAAGGTGCTCGGCGAATCCATCGAAGAGATTGCCTTTATCTTGGGCGACCCTGCTTTTTTTGGTGATGATGTGGTCGAAAGCCTTCAAGAACTGGCCGAGGGGTTGGGGGCAAAGGCCTCCATTTACCGTCAAGATGAGCCACTGGGCACCGGGCACGCCATTATGAGTGCCAAGCCCTCTTTGAGCGGCCCTGCGGTGATTGCCTATGCCGATACCCTGATTCGTGCTGATTTTAATTTGAACAAAGACGCCGATAGCGTGATCTGGGTAAAACAGGTAGATAGGCCTGAAGCCTATGGAGTGGTCAAGCTCAATGAAGAAATGGAGATCGTCGAATTGGTGGAAAAACCGAAGGAATTCGTTTCCGATCTTGCCGTCATCGGCATTTATTATTTCAAGGACGTGGGCGTACTGCGTGATGAACTACAATACGTGCTCGAAAACGATATCATGAACGGGGGTGAGTATCAGATCAATGATGGCATCAAACGTATGATGAACAAAGGCATGAAATTTGTGACAGGTAAGGTTGATGAGTGGATGGATTGCGGTAACAAGGCAGTAACCGTCGAGACCAACCAGCGTATGCTCGCCTTCTTGGAAAAAGATGGCGAAAATCTGGTCTCCGATACTGCGACGGTCGAAAACGCCAACATTATCGAGCCCTGTTTTATTGGCGAGAATGTCGTTTTGAGAAATGCAACAGTGGGGCCGTATGCCTCTGTCGGGGCCGACACGATCATCGAAAACTCAACCGTTAAAAATAGCTTAATCCAAAGCAATAGCATCATCAAAAATGCTAATTTGGATACGGCCATGATCGGCAACCATGTGAGGTATGATGGCAATTTTGAAACCATCAGCATCGGCGATTATTCGGTATTGGAATAAAACGTTCCCTCTCTTTGTTGTGCTGAGCGCAGTCGAAGTAGGGAGGGGGTCAGGGAGAGGTAAGAATGAAAAAAAACGTTCACGTTTTAGCGGTTTCGATAGTGCTTCTCATAGCACAAGGGGCTGTTTTTGCCCAAGAAGATGAACAAATCGAGGTAGAACAGAGCGCCGAGGTCTTTTTAGAAGAATATACCGATGAATTTCAAGAAAATTTTTTCGAGGCATTGAAACAAAAGGGCATCCAAAACTATGATCGAGCGGCGAATCTCTTATTGAAATGCAAGCAACTCCGCACTGATGCCACGGCGGTTGATCATGAATTGGCAAAGGTCTATCTATTGGACAAGAACTATCCCTCGGCACAGCAATATGCCCTCGAGGCATTGGTTTCCGAGCCTGAAAATTATTGGTTTCTACATACCTTGGCACAAGTACTGCAGGGGCAGGGAAGCACTATAGAAATGGTTAAGGACAGATTTCCCCATGAAAACCTCGCACTGCAACAAAACCTCGCCCTTATCTATTTTAGACAAAAGCGGTATCAAAACGCCTTAAATGTCTTAAAGGCAATGAAAAAATCAGATTTCACCGAGACATTGATGTTAAAAATCAATGATTCACTGGGTAGTTTGAAGACCGTGAAAGCAAAACCCGAGGCACAAGAGGAAGTTGCTGACGATGGGGCGGGCAATTATAGACAACGAATAGAAGCGGCCATGGCAAAAGAAGACCACAAAGCTTTGGAGTCGTTGACAAAGGAAGCCTTGGAGGCCTACCCCCTGCAACCCTATTTTTATTATGCCAATGGCTTGTCGCTCAACAAGCTGGGCAAGTATGAGGAGGCCGTTACGATTTTGGGCCAGGGATTGGATTATCTTTTTGATGATCCTACCTTACGGAACAAGATATATGGTGAGCTAAGTGTGGCCCATAAGGCATTGGGCAACAATTCAAAGGCAAATGAATACCTTAGTAAGATAAAATCAGGGTCATAGTGCGCATACAGAACATTTCATATAAGAGATATGGGCTACTGCTGGGCGCGGCCATGGTATTTCTCGTGTCGTGTAAATCCATCAAAAAGGTAGCTTCCGGTGAAGTTGACGCCAAACTATCCACCAAAAACATTATCGAGAGCCATTATGACAACGAAACCGATTTCACCACCTTGAGCGGGCGGGTCAGGATCGATTATTCTGATGGCGATTCTGAACAATCGTTCAATGTGGGGTTGCGAATGAAAAAAGATAGCGTTATTTGGATCAGCGCCACCCTAGGGATTGTCAAGGCCTATATCACTCCAGAAAAAGTGTCGTTCTACAATAAACTCGAAGGAGAGTATTTTGAGGGCGATTATGGCTATCTCAGTGACCTGCTGGGCATCGAACTCAATTTTCAGAAAGTACAGAACCTACTTCTGGGCAATGCCGTTTTTGACCTAAGGGCACAACGGTACGTATCTGCCATAAAGCGCAATAACTATGAGCTGAGACCGAAGAGAACCGATGATCTGTTGAAGCTTTTGCTTTTGCTTGAGCCCAAGAACTTTAAAACAGCGGCGCAGTTCATGGCCCAACCAACAGAAGACAGGTCATTGCACATAGAATATTCATATCAAGAAAGCGGGGGAAAAATTTTTCCGAACCAAATACATATTCAGGCACTGAATGAGGGCAGTACAGACATAATTGTACTAGATTTGAAGAGCCTAAAAGTTGATGAACGTCTAAATTTTCCATATAGAATACCGAAAGGGTATAAAGAAATAGTATTGAAGTAGCATGAAAAGTAAAATAGCACATCATATTGTTTTACTGCTAGTTTTATTTTTTTCCACATATACTTCAACGGCGCAGACCAGTGAGCAAAAGGCATTGGAGGCCAAACGCGCCCAATTGCAGAATGAAATCAAAGAAATCAACCGTTTACTGTTTGCCGAAAAGAAGCAAAAGGGCAATGTCTTGGAGCAGATGGAGGCCCTTGACAAGAAAATCAATGTTCGGCAACAGCTGATCAGGGTCACCAATCAACAATCAAATTTGCTGAACCGGCAAATCAATGTCAATATCAGAAGTATTAGCAAATTGCGTGAAGATTTAAAGCTGTTGAAAGATGACTACGCCACGCTCATTCAAAAATCATATCAGAACCGAACGCAGAGCAACCGACTGATGTTTCTGTTGTCGTCAGAGAACTTCTTTCAGGCTTTCAAGCGCTGGCAATATATGAAGCAGTATGCCGAACACAGAAAGCAGCAAGGGGAAGAAATCATTATAAAGACAAATGAATTGGCCGAACTCAACAAAGAATTGACCGAACAGCGAAAGGTAAAGGAACAATTATTGGCAGAAAATATACAGGTCAAGAACCAACTGTTCAAAGAAATTCAATCACAAAAAGAGTTGTTGAAGAGCATTCGAAAGAACGAGAGTGAATACGCGGCAGCAATAGAGCAGAAGAAAAAAGAAGCACGCCGCATAGATCGGCAGATAGAGCGTTTGATCCGGTCTGCCATAGCCAGTTCGAACAAAAGGGCAGGCAAAAGCAGCAGCCGATTTGTGTTGACCCCTGAAGCCGAGTTGGTGGCCAGTAATTTTTCTGCCAATAAGGGCAAATTGATCTGGCCTGTCGAAAAGGGCATCAAGCGCCAAGGATTTGGGGTCTATGCAGATAAAGTGTATCCGGGCATCAAGCACCAGAACAATGGCGTGATCATTGCCACGGACAAGGGGGCCAAGGCCCGTGCCATATTTGAGGGTGAGGTCATCACCATCTTCACCAACAAAACAGGCATCAAAGGAGTGTATCTACGACATGGCAACTATATCAGTATGTACTACAACCTGTCGAACGTGTATGTTCAAAAAGGAGACAAAGTTGGTGCAAAAGAAGTGCTTGGCGATATTTATACCAATCGGTTTGATGGTGCGACCACGCTGAAGTTCTATCTTTACAGAGATACCGATAGGTTGAACCCCGAAGAATGGATTTATCAACTTTAACAAAATGAGCGATATAACTGATCTACAAGGCACCTTTACACTGCACAATGGCATTGAAATGCCCTATTTCGGGTTGGGAGTATACTTGTCAAAAGATGGCCAAGAAGTCATCGATGCGGTAAAATGGGCGTTAGAGGCCGGGTATCGCCATATCGATACGGCATCTATCTATAGAAATGAGCAGGGCGTCGGCCGAGGGATCAAGGAAAGTGGCCTAAATCGCGAAGAAGTATTTTTGGTCAGTAAGGTGTGGAATGCCGATCAAGGCTATGAAGCAACATTGAGAGCCTTTGACGACAGCCTGAAACGCCTCGAAACCGATTATCTTGACCTCTATCTCGTACATTGGCCCGTTGCCAAAAAATATAAAGACACTTGGAAAGCTCTGGAAAAACTCTATCACGATGGCCGGATCAAGGCCATCGGGGTCAGCAACTTTTTACAGCACCACTTGGAAGATCTGTTGCAAGCGGCAGAAATCGTACCCATGGTCAACCAGATGGAATTCCATCCCTATTTGGTACAGCAGGCCTTGATTGACTTCTGCAATAAAAATACCATTCAGTATGAAGCGTGGTCGCCCTTGATGCAGGGCCATATTTTTGACATGGAAGAATTCAAGGGCCTGGCCAAGAAATACAACAAAACGATTGCCCAAATTGCTTTGCGGTGGGATTTACAGAAAGGGGTGGTCACCATTCCGAAATCTACAAAAAAGGAGCGTATTATCGCCAACGCCGATATCTTTGATTTTGAGCTGGCCGAAGAAGACATTCAATTATTGAGCGGAATGGACAAGGGCAAACGATTTGGCCCTGATCCAGACAACTTCGACTTTTAAGATTTTTGGGTAAATAATGCCTTGAGCTCTGTAGCATCTGAAGGCCTCATTTTGCCTGCCAATACCAAACTCAACTGTTTTCGGCGCAAAGCCGCTTCAAAACGCTCTTTTTCCAATTCGGTTTCGGGCGTTATTCCGGGCACTTCAGTAGGTTTTCCGGTCTCGTCAACGGCCACAAAGGTATAAATGGCCTCGTTCGCCTTGGTACGTTCACCACTGAAACGGTCTTCGATCCATACATCGATATAGATTTCCATCGAGGTCTTGAAGGCCCTCGAAATGGCGGCTTCGACCGTGACCACACTGCCGAGTGGCACAGAATGGTTGAACGCGACATGGTTCACCGAGGCCGTCACCGTGATGCGACGGCTGTGTCTTCGGGCAGCGATGCTGGCTGCCCTGTCCATACGGGCCAATAACTCGCCCCCAAATAAATTGTTCAAGGGATTGGTTTCACTTGGCAAGACCAAATCGGTCATGATGGTGCGTGATTCACTGGGTGTTTTGGGTCCCATACCTGAATTTTTGGCGCAAAGATACATCAGATGTTAGGGTCAGAAAAGCGAAGAATTACTTTTCAGAGAGTAACCAGGCATCAGGTGACTCCGTTCTCCTAATTTTTTTGAGGTAGGCCAAGGCTTCCCTGGGGTCTTCAAAGCTGGCATAGGCCACTTGGTGCAGCCCGTACTTGTTTTGCCCCAGATAAAGGGCATTATGGCCTTCGGCCCTAAGCTGTTTCACTTTTTTGTCTGCGTTGTTTTCTATCCTGAAAGCCCCGGCTATTACATGATGTGCACCTTTGCTCGCTTTTTTGACCGAAATGTTCAGGGCGGGCAGTTCAATCGGCGCGCTTTCAAAGAAAGTAGCCTCTTGAATAAGGCGTGAAACCTCTTTTTGGGCCTCTTGGCGCGCGATTTCTTGGTTCACGGTATTCTCATGGTAAAAACGGTAGCCCGTAAAGCCAGCCGAAACGGCCAAAAGAATGACTGCGGCATATTTGAGCCATGGGGCCGTTCTTCGTGGTTCGCGTTTTTCGGGAGTAATGAGAAAGGGTACCCGCTCTTCGAGTTCTTCCACTTCTTCTTTCAGAATTTCGCGCTGAACGGGAATGGCCGTGAATGGAGACAATCCGAACGAAGAAATCAGAAAATTGGTTTTGTTCTCGGGTTGAAACTGAATTCTTCCCGCACTAGTTGAAAGTGTGCCGATGCCTATCAAATCCAATTCTTCGCCTTGCACAAGGCGCTCATGCCATTCTTTCGAAATGGCTTCCACCTCAAGAAGCATTTCCTCGTAGGGCAATTTCAATGCCTTGGCCATGTGCGAGACCAGAAGTCCGTCGTTCTTGGCCAATTGGCCATTGAACGAGATGACTTTGGCAGGAGGAGTAATGGTATTGGTCCCCGATTGTATTTCGGCAGATCTGCTGTGGGCCAGAAAAGCCCCAAACCCGGGCATGACCACACAGTGATATCTATACAGCAATTCTTCTATATAGTGTTCTGCACGCATGTTGACAAATATTGCAAAAAATAAAGGGGTGTAAAATATCGCGCATAACTTTTTATTAACATTCTATTTTCGGTATTTTGTGAATAAATATCGCCGTATTTCAAATGTCTGAAAACGAAATTCTTGCTGCCCTTCGTTTGCAACGCGTGCCCCATATTGGCGATATCACGGCAAAAAAATTGATTGCGCATTGCGGCAGTCCAGCAATGGTTTTTGAAGAGAAACGGCAACATCTGCTCAAGATCGAGGGTATTGGGCAAATGACCTTACGGGGGTTGTACGATACCGAGCATTTTGAGGCGGCAGAGGCCGAATTGAACTTTGTCAAGAGCAACAATATTGAGGTTCACTACTTTACCGATAAGGGTTATCCGCAATATTTGAAACATTGCATTGATGCCCCCATACTTTTGTTTGCCAGAGGGGATATTGATCTTGAAGGAAGAAAAATCATCAGTGTGGTGGGCACCCGCAACAGTACCGGCTACGGACAGGCATTTTGTGAAGAGTTCATCGAACAGATAGCACCTTTAGATCCCATAATCGTCAGCGGCTTTGCCTACGGCATTGATATTGCCGTTCAAAGGGCCGCTATGGAAAGGGGGCTGCAGACCATAGGATGTTTGGCCCACGGTTTGAACCAGATTTACCCAAGGGTACATGAAAAATATGCCCGCGAAGTTGAAAAAAACGGGGGATTTCTCACAGAATTCTGGAGTGTCAGTAACCCCGATAGGGAGAATTTTTTGAAACGAAACCGAATCATTGCAGGCATGACCGAGGCCACTGTCGTCGTAGAATCGGCCGAAAAAGGAGGCGGTTTGGTCACTGCCGACATCGCCCATGGCTATAATCGCGATGTGTTTGCCGTACCGGGGCGCAGTTCAGATAAGTTCAGTATAGGCTGTAACAACCTCATCAAACAACAAAAGGCCCATATGCTGACCTCAGCTGCCGATTTGGTGTATATATTGGGTTGGAAATTGGAGAAAACTCCTCAAAAACAGTCACAGACACAGCTTTTTGTCGAGTTGGACGACACCGAGAAATCGATCTACACATTCTTGCAGACCAATGGCAGGCAGCTGCTCGATACGGTGGCTCTAGAATGCCAACTGCCCATTTTCAAAACCTCGTCGACACTTTTGAACATGGAAATGAAGGGTGTCGTGCGTCCGCTGCCCGGAAAATTGTTCGAAGCGATCTAAAAGACCATCATATTTGGCATTTTTATAGCGGCAAGAAACCATTTTTTACCGACCGAACAGTTTGTAACTACATAAAATGGTCTCAAGAACCCTTTGGTTTAGGTATTTTGTCGATAAAATGCTTCTTAAAGTCTTATGACACGGGCCTTTGCCCTATGGTTCAAGAAATGATAAAACCAACTAAATGGTTTGTGGGCCATTTTTCCGAAGAATATCAGTATCCTACTTTCTCCCTAACCCTGGCCAATACCCCATCGGCCACTTTTCTGGCCTTTTCGGCGCCGATCGCGAGGGCATCATCCACTTCGCTTAAGTGGTTCATATAGTAGTCGAACTTTACACGGGGTTCTTCAAACTTTTGCAGAATAAGCTCGTAAAGAGCTTGCTTGGCATGGCCGTAACCGTAGTTGCCCCCTAGATAATTGCCGCTCATCGCCTCAATTTGTTCTTGGGAGCCCAAAAGCTTGTAGAGTGCAAAGACATTGTCTTTTGTAGGGTCTTTCGGTTCTTCCATGGGGGTGCTGTCGGTGACAATGCCCATGAGTTGTTTGCGCAGTTTTTTGTCGGGTTGAAAGATATCGATGATATTGCCCTTGCTCTTGCTCATTTTTTCGCCATC
>JANQOD010000146.1 GCA_028289745.1 Allomuricauda sp.
CAACAATGTGGTGATCGGACAGGGAACCTGGATAGGCTCGAACGTGACCATTATGGAAGGTGCCCGAATTGGCAAGAACTGTAATATTTTTCCCGGTGCAATTATTTCTGCGATTCCGCAAGACCTAAAATATAAAGGTGAAGACACCACCGTACACATTGGCGATAACACCACTATTCGAGAGTGTGCTACCATAAACAAGGGCACCGAAGATCGAATGAAGACGGTCATAGGCAAAAACTGCCTGATAATGGCCTATTGCCACGTAGCACATGATTGTTTTATCGGCAACAACTGTATTTTTTCGAACAATTCAACCTTGGCGGGCCACGTGACCATTGGTGACAATGTAGTGTTGGCCGGTATGGTGGCCGTACACCAATTTGTATCGATTGGCCAACACGCCTTTGTGACGGGCGGTTCTTTGGTGAGAAAAGATGTGCCACCTTTTGTAAAGGCCGCACGTGAGCCCCTTTCTTATGTGGGAATCAATTCAATCGGGCTGCGCAGAAGGGGATTCGAGGCCGATAAGATCCGTGAGATACAGAACATCTATAGAATTCTATACCAAAAGCATTACAACAATTCGCAAGCTGTTGAAATTATTGAGGCAGAAATGGAGGCTACCCCTGAAAGGGATGAAATCTTACAGTTTATAAGAGATTCACAGCGCGGCATCATGAAGGGATATTTCAGCACAAATTAAATAGAATGGCAAACACATCAGATATTCGAAAGGGATTGTGCATTAAGTACAACAACGACATATATAAGATTGTCGAATTCTTGCATGTAAAACCAGGTAAGGGTCCGGCATTTGTACGTACCAAGCTAAAAAGTGTGACAACCGGCAAGGTCATCGACAACACCTTTTCAGCGGGCCATAAAATTGAAGATGTCAGGGTCGAAACACGCTCGTACCAGTTTTTGTATGCCGAAGGTGAGACCTACCATTTCATGAACACAGATGACTACAATCAAATCGCTTTGCAAAAAAGCAGTTTAGATAGCCCTGAGCTAATGAAAGAAGGCGAGGTGGTCACTATTATTTTCAACGCAGAAGACAACATGCCCTTGTTGGTCGAGATGCCTGCCAGCGTGGTACTCGAGGTTACCCATACCGAGCCGGGCGTAAAGGGCAATACCGCAACAAACGCCACAAAACCTGCGACTGTTGAGACCGGAGCGCGTATCAACGTTCCCCTGTTTATCAACGAAGGTGATAGAATAAAGATCGATACCTCGAGCGGTTCTTATCAAGAGAGGGCCAAAGCGTAGTCCATGAAATTTCCTCGTACATATCGATTGAATGAAATTGCCGAAATCATTAATGCCCAATATGTCGGTGCCGATGATTTTCCGGTTTTGGGCATGAACGAGATCCATGTGGTCGAAGCAGGCGATATTGTGTTTGTAGACCATCCGAAGTACTATGAAAAGGCCCTGCAATCAAAGGCAACGGTCGTATTGATCAATAAAGAAGTAGAGTGCCCTGACGGAAAGGCATTGCTCATTTCCGATGATCCTTTTCGCGATTTCAACAAACTTACCCTTCATTTCAACCCATTTGAGCGTGCCAGTGCCAGCATTTCCGATACCGCACAAATAGGGGAAGGTACGGTCATACAGCCCAATGTATTCATCGGAAACAATGTGAGAATAGGGAAAAATTGTTTGATTCACCCGAACGTGACCATTTACGATGATTGTGTGATCGGCAACAATGTCACCATTCATTCGGGAACGGTGTTGGGTGCCGATGCCTTTTACTATAAAAATCGTTCTGAAGGGTATGACAAATTGGTTTCTGGGGGCAAGGTGGTCATTGAAGATCATGTTGACATTGGTGCGGGATGTACCATTGACCGCGGTGTTACGGGAAGCACCACTATCAAGGAAGGTTCAAAATTGGATAATCAAATTCAAGTGGGCCACGATACCGTCATCGGTAAGAAATGCCTGATCGCTTCGCAAGTGGGCATAGCCGGCTGCGTAGTGGTTGAAGACGAAGTCACCTTTTGGGGGCAGGTCGGGGTCATCAGCGGTGTTACCATAGGCAAGGGTGCCGTGGTACTCGCACAGACGGGTATTGGCAAATCATTGAAAAGCGGCAAAACCTATTTTGGAAGTCCTGCTGAAGAGTCTCGCGAAAAACTCAAGCAAATGGCCAGTGTTCGACAGATACCCTACATACTTGAGAAGTTAAAAAAGATTGGGGATTGATGCTGGCGTTTCAGCTTCAACCCATATTTTTGCAAGCAAATTCAAAGTAAGCGATGAGTGTTTTAGTCAATAAAGATTCCAAAATCATTGTTCAGGGTTTTACAGGAAGCGAAGGCACGTTTCATGCCGAACAAATGATTGCGTACGGTACCAATGTTGTTGGAGGCGTGACTCCCGGAAAAGGCGGCCAAGAGCATTTGGGCAAGCCGGTGTTCAACACGGTCGAAGAAGCTGTCGAAAAGGTCGGGGCCGATACCAGCATCATTTTTGTACCTCCTGCTTTTGCTGCCGATGCCATTATGGAAGCGGCCAATGCCGGCATCAAGGTGGTCATCACGATTACTGAGGGCATACCTGTGGCCGATATGGTAAAAGCCTATGATTACATTAAGAATCTTGACTGTGTTTTGATAGGTCCCAATTGTCCGGGGGTAATAACGCCTGACGAAGCCAAAGTAGGAATAATGCCCGGTTTCGTTTTCAAAAAAGGCAATGTGGGTATCGTTTCCAAATCTGGAACGTTGACCTATGAAGCCTCAGACCAAGTGGTAAGACAAGGTTTGGGCATTTCCACTGCCATAGGTATCGGTGGTGATCCCATAATTGGCACCACGACCAAGAATGCCGTTGAAATGCTCATCAACGACCCTGAGACCGAGTGTGTGGTCATGATCGGAGAGATAGGTGGCCAGCTTGAGGCCGAGGCGGCCAGATGGTATAAAGAAAATGGCAGCGACAAGCCCATTGTGGGTTTCATTGCGGGCGAGACCGCTCCTGCTGGCAGAACCATGGGGCATGCAGGGGCCATCGTAGGAGGTAGCGATGATACCGCACAGGCAAAAAAGAAAATAATGCGCGAATGCGGGATCCATGTGGTCGACTCACCTGCCGATATCGGACTCAAAGTAAAAGAGGTAATGGCCTGATCATACCGTTAAAACTATGATAAATCCCGAAAGCCCTCGGGATTTTTTAATGCCTTTCTGTATTACAAGACTTATATTTGAAGAACCACCAAAACAAAGCAAATGAAATTACTCGAGGGAAAAAATACCATTATCACAGGTGCCAGTCGTGGAATCGGAAGTGGCATTGCGAAAGTCTTCGCCGAACAGGGTGCCAATGTCGCCTTTACTTATTCATCAAGCGAGGGTCCGGCACTCGAACTGCAGAAAGAATTGCAAGGCATGGGCGTCAAGGCCAGGGCCTATAAAAGTAATGCGGCCAGTTTTGAAGAATCTGAAAAATTGGTGGCCCAGGTGTTGGAAGATTTTGGCAGTATCGATGTGTTGGTGAACAATGCAGGTATTACCAAAGATAATCTGCTCATACGCATGGGCGAAAAAGATTTTGATTCGGTCATTGAAGTCAATCTCAAATCGGTGTTCAATATGACAAAGGCCGTGCAGCGCACCATGCTAAAACAGCGCAACGGTTCCATCATCAACATGAGCAGTGTGGTGGGGGTAAAGGGCAACGCGGGCCAAGCGAACTATGCGGCCTCTAAGGCCGGAATGATAGGCTTCACCAAATCAATTGCTTTGGAACTGGGTTCGCGGAACATTCGATGCAATGCTATTGCACCAGGGTTCATAGAAACCGAAATGACTGAAAAATTAGACGAGAAAACGGTGCAGGGCTGGCGTGATGCCATTCCGCTCAAACGTGGTGGCAGCCTAGAAGATGTGGCCAATGCCTGCCTGTTCTTGGCCTCAGATATGTCGGCATATGTCACAGGGCAAGTGCTCAATGTTGACGGGGGCATGCTTACATAACCAGTTGGGCCTACAACGGGTCAAAATATGCAGACACAGACCATTTTGTTGATTATTCTTACTGGGGTCGCCTCTTTGGTTGTGGCATACTGGCAGTATTTGCGAAAGGCGAAACGGTCAAATTTGAAAGTAACCCTATTTTTCTTGCGGTTCCTGAGCTTTTTTGTGGCCGCTCTGTTATTGATCAATCCGAAATTTACCAGACATGAGAACTTTGTCGAGAAGTCCAATTTGGTAATGGCCATAGACAACTCCGAATCCATATCACGATTAGGTGGAGTCAGGGCTTTTCGTGAAGTTTCAGATAAGGTTCAAGGTAACGGTAAACTCGCCGATCGCTTTAATGTCTTCCGCTATGCTTTTGACAATACCGTTTCAATGGGCGACAGTATCGATTTCGGGGGAAAGTACACCAATGTCCACAATGCGCTGCAGCGTATTGAGAAGATACATGATCGACAGCATACGGCATTGGTGCTGTTGACCGATGGCAATCAGAATCTTGGGTTTGATTATGAATTTCAAAAGTATGGCGATGGGTTGACCATATTTCCGGTAGTACTGGGCGATACTACCCGCTATGAAGATTTTAGGGTAGAGCGGATTAATTTGAATCGCTATGCATTTTTGAACAACAAGTTTCCGGTTGAGGTCACCGTTGTTTATGAGGGTGACGGGCCACGATCCATAGAAATGCAGGTATTCATTGACGGTCAACCGGTTCAGC
This sequence comes from Allomuricauda sp., assembly GCA_028289745.1. GTDB lineage: Bacteria > Bacteroidota > Bacteroidia > Flavobacteriales > Flavobacteriaceae > Flagellimonas_A. The sequence continues at coordinate 4,726 of JANQOD010000146.1, forward strand.
GCACACAATTATCCTTTGACCCCAACACCAACAGCACAACCATTGAACTCTCTTTACAAGCAGGTACTGTGGGCAATAAAACGATTACGGCATCGGTAGGTCGATTGCCCAATGAGCGCAATACTGCCAATAACAGCAAACAGGCCATAATTGAAGTCATTGACGAAAAGACAAATGTGGCCTTGGTTTCTGATAGATTGCACCCTGACATGGGAGTATTGAAGAAGGCCATTGAATCCAATGCGCAACGACAGGTCGCTTTCAAGAATCCGAATGTTGATTTGGAAACGCTCGACGATTTTGATGTAATGATTCTCTACCAACCCAATAGGTCATTTCAAAAGATTTACGACTATATCAAAAACAGGGGAGTAGGAGTATTCACCATTGCTGGCACCAAAACCGACTGGAATTTTCTCAATAGCGTGCAATCGGCCTATTCAAAAGAAAGTTTCCGTCAGGCAGAAGATGTTTTTCCCGTAAAAAATGAAGCTTTTAGACTTTTTGATCTGGGCAGATTGTCGGTAGTGGGGTTTCCTCCCCTAAAAATAGACCTGGGCGAGATTATGATGAACGAGAACCATGAACCGCTCTTTTTCCAAAGAATAAAGGGTGTTGATATGGAAGCCCCCCTAATGACGGTATTGAACGACCCAAAAGAGATTGTGTTGTTCGGGGAAGACATCTGGAAATGGCGCATCGAGACCTATCGCCAAAATGGTTCATTTGAGGCCTTTGATGCCCTACTCGGAAGGCTGTTGCTCAATATCACCGCCAATGCGGCAAAAAGAAGATTAACCGTAAATAATAACCCTATTTACGATGGAAAAATGGGTATCGTCATTGGGGCATCCTATTTTGACAAAGCTTTTGTTTTTGACGCGAACGCTGCTTTAGACATAACAGTGAAGAACACCGAAACCGGGCAATCACGAACCATACCCATGCTTTTAAAGGGTAACCGTTACGAGGTGGAGCTAGGAGATTTATCAGCAGGTGAGTATGACTTTACGGTTACGGTCAGGGGTGATAACATTTCACGATCGGGGCGTTTCAAAATACTCGATTTTGACCTTGAGGGACAGTTTCTATCGGCGAATGATGATAAACTCAAAAGATTGGCCGAAAAATCAAACGGCAGATTGTTTTACCCCGACCAAAATGGGGAATTGGTGCAGCAGCTTTTGGCCGATGAACGCTTTGTGCCCATACAAAAAGGCCGTCAAAATGTTGTATCTTTAATAGATTTTCGCATTTTGTTGGGGCTGTTGACACTTACCCTTGCCGCGGAATGGTTCATTAGAAAATATAACGGATTACTTTAAAACGAGAATAAAATGGATAGATTACCAAAAATTGCCTTACCTACGGTCTTTGTCATTATTTTACTGGTTATTTTGATTTCCAAATCAGCGGTCAACATCGGTGCCGGTGAGGCGGGCGTGCTTTGGAAACGCTTCGGGGGTGGTGTAGTGACCGATAGGCCACCGTTAGAGGAAGGCTTTCACCTTGTCGCGCCATGGAACAAAGTATATATTTACGAAGTACGTAGGCAAGAAATCTTTGAAAAGATGAAAGTACTCTCTTCAAACGGATTGGATATTCAATTAGACGCTTCGGCCTGGTACAAGCCTGACTTTACCGATTTGGGCAAACTGCACAAAGAAATCGGTGAAAACTATCTAGATCGAATCATTCTGCCGACGATTCGATCTGCGGCTAGAAGTGTCGTGGGCCGCTACACACCCGAACAACTCTATTCGAGCAAGCGCGACGCCATTCAACAAGAGATTTTTGAAGAGACCCAAAAAATAGTGGGAGAGCAATATATCGTGTTGGATGAAGTACTGGTCAGGGATGTCACATTGCCCCCGACCATAAAGGAAGCCATTGAACGAAAATTGAAACAAGAGCAAGAATCATTGGAATATGAGTTTAGACTGGAAAAGGCGGAAAAAGAAGCCGAAAGACAGCGTATCGAAGCTCAGGGCAAGGCCGATGCCAATAGAATATTGAGCGCTTCGCTGACCGATAAAATATTGCAAGACAAGGGAATAGAAGCAACATTGAAGCTGTCACAATCACCGAATGCCAAAGTGGTGGTGGTAGGTTCCGGTGATGACGGACTCCCCCTGATTTTGGGAAATAACTAATTTTAGTTTTTTTGTAAAAAAATAAATTCTATTTTTGACCTGAAATGAAAAACAACAACACACATCATCATATCGATACTTGCGCTCAGGCGAGGTGACGATGTTTTGTGTGTATCGAAATAGTAGACCCGTTTGAGCAATCGAACGGGTTTTTTTATTTACGCAAAGGCGGGATTTCAAAAAAAAAGAACAATGGCCAAAATCAGAATAGCGATTCAAAAGTCGGGAAGGTTAAATGAAGATTCCTTGAAAATATTGAAGGAATGCGGCATTTCCATCGACAATGGAAAAGACCAATTGAAGGCTACGGCACGCAACTTTCCGTTAGAAGTCTTTTACCTAAGAAACAGTGATATTCCGCAGTATTTGCAAGATGGGGTGGTCGATATTGCCATAATCGGCGAAAACCTGCTACTTGAAAAAGGGGGCAATATTCAAATAGTTGAAAAATTGGGTTTCTCAAAGTGCCGGGTGTCACTGGCGGTCCCAAAATCGGTGGCATACACATCGGTCAAAGATTTTCAGGGCAAGCAGGTGGCCACTTCCTATCCCAATACGGTAAAGAAGTACTTCGATGCCCAGGGCATTGAAGCCGAGTTGCATGTCATCAACGGCTCTGTTGAGATTGCACCGAATATAGGTCTGGCAGACGCCATCTGTGATATCGTCTCAAGCGGTAGCACCTTGTTCAAGAACAATCTAAAAGAAGTGGAAGTACTCTTGACCAGCGAGGCCGTCTTGGCCGTATCACCCAAGATCACCAATGAACGGGCCGCCATTTTAGACAGACTGGTATTTAGGTTGCAATCGGTCTTACAGGCCAGACAGAACCGTTATGTATTGATGAACGTACCGAATGCCAAACTAGATGAGGTGATCACTATCTTGCCAGGTATGCGCAGCCCAACGGTACTGCCATTGGCCGAAGAAGGATGGAGTTCGGTACATACGGTCATCAACAAAGATAAATTCTGGGAGGTCATCGACGAACTGAAATCGGCCGGTGCTGAAGGTATTCTGGTCTGTCCGATTGAAAAAATGGTATTGTAATGCAACGAATTGATAACCCTGATAGAGACATTTGGTCCGGACTTTTAAAAAGGCCCACGGTATCGTATGACGATATTGAAGATTTGGTCTTAGCTATTTTCAAAGAGGTTAAGACCATGGGCGACAGTGCCGTCAAAAAATACGCAAAACGGTTTGATGGGGCCGACCTAGAGGACTTTAAAGCAACCGACCCAGAAATCAAGGCGGCCAAAGCAGAAGTTCCGGAAGTATTAAAACGAGCCATTGCCGTTGGCAAAACCAATATCGAGAAATTCCACAGCGCCCAAAAAACAGAAAGATTGACCGTCGAGACGATGCCCGGGGTTCGTTGTTGGCAAGAAAAGCGGCCCATAGAAAAAGTAGGTCTTTATATACCCGGCGGTTCGGCACCGCTGTTCTCGACGATTTTGATGCTGGCCATTCCAGCGAAAATAGCAGGGTGTAAAGAAATCGTGCTTTGCACGCCTCCCGATGAAAAGGGCAAGGTGCATCCGGCAATTTTATACACCGCTCATCTTTGCGGAATCGAAACAATATTCAAGGTAGGGGGCATTCAGGCCGTTGCGGCCATGTCATTGGGCACCGAGAGTATTCCGAAAGTCCTTAAGATCTTTGGCCCTGGCAATCAGTACGTGACCGCTGCCAAACAAGTGGCAATGCGGTTCGGTACCGCGATCGATATGCCAGCGGGCCCGAGTGAACTGTTGGTCTTGGCCGATGATACGGCAAATGCGGGTTTTGTGGCCTCCGATTTATTGAGTCAGGCCGAGCATGGCCCTGATAGCCAAGTGGTACTCGTTTCGCTTTCCAAGGGGCTTATCGACGAGGTTGAAAAAGAAATCGAAGGGCAACTGGCACAACTTCCTAGAAAAGAAGTGGCAAAAAGGGCAATGGGCAACAGTCGGTTGATCTTTATAGAGGATGCGCAGCAAGCGTTGGACCTGATTAATGAATATGGTCCCGAACATTTGATGATATGTGCGGCCAATGAGGCCTTCTTTGTCAACAATGTTTCCAATGCCGGTTCGGTCTTTATCGGTAATTACACCCCCGAAAGCGCAGGTGATTATGCTTCGGGCACCAATCACACCCTGCCTACCAATGGTTACGCGAAACAATACAGTGGGGTCAACCTAGATAGTTTTATGAAAAGCATGACCTTTCAAAAAATTTCGAAAGAGGGCATAAAACAATTGGGGCCTTCCATTGAAATCATGGCCGGGGCAGAACAGTTGGAGGCGCATAAAAAAGCCGTCACGCTCCGGTTAAATGAATTAAAAGAGTAATAGGTCGTTTTGAACCTGCCTGCGGCAAGACAGGCAAGGTCGAAAAATTAAAATATGAAAAAGTTTGCACTTGATGGTCTGGTCAGGGAAAATGTAAAGTCTCTAAAACCCTACTCTTCGGCAAGGGACGAATACCTTGCAGACGGTTCACCGATGGCTTTTTTAGATGCCAATGAGAATCCGTTCGAGAATGGGGTGAACCGTTACCCAGACCCGCACCAGCGTAGCATAAAGAATATTTTGGCAGACCTGAAAGGGGTACGGACATCTCAAATTTTGGTGGGCAATGGCAGTGACGAAATCTTAGACCTACTCTTCAGGGCTTTTTGCGAACCCAAAGTAGACAATGTGATCATTCTACCGCCTACTTATGGAATGTACAAGGTGTTGGGCGATATCAATGATATAAGGGTCAAAGAAGTGTTGTTGACCAACGATTTCCAGCCAGACACCTATCAGGTTCTTGACACGGTCGATGGCCGAACGAAGCTTATTTTTATCTGTTCGCCCAATAACCCCACTGCGAACAGTTTCGAGACAGCACAAATTGAGCAGATCTTGAAAGACTTCAACGGTTTACTGGTCATCGATGAGGCGTATATCGATTTCTCTAAAAGAGAGAGTTGGGTTTCCAAATTAGGAACATACCCGAACCTGATCGTGACACAAACATTGTCGAAGGCTTATGGTATGGCGGGTATTCGAATGGGATTATGTTATGCATCAGAGGCGATCATCGCTATTTTGAAAAAGATCAAGCCACCGTACAATGTCAATGAACTGACGCAGCAACAGGCAAAAAAAGGCCTTTTAGACCAGAAGGGTTTGGTGAAACAAGTGAAAGGCATACTCGCACAACGTGAAGTGGTGGGCCAGGCCCTTGGCAAAATCGGTTTTGTGAAAGAGGTTTTTCCATCAGACGCCAATTTTCTGTTGACCAGGGTCGATGATGCCGACAGAAGGTACACCGAACTGTTGCAAAAGGGAATTGTGGCAAGAAACCGAAGTACGCAGCCTTTATGTGAAAACACATTGCGCTTCACCATTGGCACCGCCGAAGAGAACAAAAAATTAATTAACGCCCTAAACGAATTGGACAATGGTTAGAAAAGTATTGTTTATTGATAGGGATGGTACACTGATAAGAGAGCCGGAAGATGAGCAAATCGACTCATTCGAAAAGCTGGAGTTCTATCCCAAGGCATTCACCTTTTTGGGAAAAATCGCCAAAGAACTCGATTTTGAATTGGTCATGGTGACCAACCAAGACGGATTGGGCACGGATGCCTTTCCCGAAGAAACGTTCTGGCCCGTGCAGCATTTTATCGTTAGATCGTTTGAAAATGAGGGAATTGTATTTGATGACATCTGTATTGACAAAACATTTCCAGATGAGGGAGCCGATACCCGTAAGCCAGGTACCGGGTTGTTGAAAAAATATTTTTCCGAAGCATACGACCTGAAAAATTCTTATGTGATCGGTGACAGGATGACCGACATGGAATTGGCCAAAAACTTAGGGGCCAAGGGCATTTTTATTCAGAACAAAACCGATCTCGGACTATCGGAATTGGGTGTGGATGAGAAAGAACTGCAACGATACATTGCATTTGAAACCAACGATTGGCAAGACATTTACAACTTTCTAAAACAAGGAAATCGAAAAGCAGAGGTCGTTAGAAAGACCAATGAGACCGAGGTTCAAATTGAATTGAATCTAGATGGCGGTGGCAAAAGCGACATCAACACGGGACTGGCTTTCTTTGACCATATGCTAGACCAACTGGCGCGCCATGGACAAATGGACCTAACAATCAAAACAGAGGGGGATCTAGAGGTTGATGAGCACCACACCATTGAAGACACCGCTATCACGTTGGGTGAGGCCATGGCAAGAGCCTTGGGTAACAAGCTTGGCATCGAGCGCTATGGTTTTGCCCTGCCGATGGATGATTGTCTGGCCCAAGCGGCAATCGATTTTGGCGGTAGAAACTGGTTAGAGTGGCATGCCGAATTCAAAAGGGAAAAAATTGGCGATATGCCGACCGAGATGTTCTTGCATTTTTTCAAATCTTTTACCGATGGTGCCAAGGCCAATCTGAACATCAAGGCCGAGGGCATTAATGAACATCACAAAATAGAGGCAATATTCAAAGCCTTTGCAAAGGCGATCAAAATGGCCGTCAGGCGTGACCCTGAAAAAATGGTATTGCCCAGTACAAAGGGAATGATATAAGCCGGAAGTAATAGGTACGAAATTAGAAGAACGAATTACGAAGTGAGAAGTAAGAAAGAAATATTATAAAAAATGTCATTTCGAAGAAGCTTGCGACTGAGAAATCTAGATTTCTCACTTTGATTTCGACTGCGCTCAATCTGACAGTTCGAAATGACTTGAAACAGAAAATGAATTTAGTAATTATCGACTACGGCGCGGGCAACATCCAGAGTATCCAATTTGCTTTTCAACGGTTGGGTGTCCAAGCCGTGCTGACCAATGATAGAAAAGAGATTACAAACGCCGACAAGGTCATTTTTCCCGGGGTGGGCGAGGCCAGTAGTGCCATGCAAAAGCTGCGACAGCGTGAACTCGATACGTTGATCCCGCAATTAAAACAGCCCGTTTTGGGTATTTGTCTCGGCATGCAGTTGATGTGCAATTCATCAGAGGAAGGCCATACGGAAGGATTGGGCATTTTCGATACCGAGGTGATAAAATTCAACAATGGTCTGAAGGTGCCCCAAATCGGCTGGAACCAAATAAGCTCACTGAAGACCAATTTGTTCAAAGGGCTGAAAGAAAATGGTTATATCTATCTGGTGCACAGCTATTATGCCCCTATTGGCAAAGAAACGGTGGCGGTTTCAAATTATGGATTTGAATACAGTGCGGCACTTGCCAAAGATAATTTTTATGGTGTACAGTTTCACCCTGAAAAGTCGGGTAGCTACGGAGCGAAGATTTTAAAAAATTTCCTTGCACTTTAGATTATGGAAGACTTTTATATTTCAACGGAAAAAGAAAGATTGAACATTGCAAAAATTCACCAAGAAATAAAGGATTCTTATTGGGGAGACTATCGCACGCTAGAAATGACCACGGCTACCATAGACCATTCCATCTGCTTTGGTGTGTATACCCGGCAAGGTGAACAGATAGGGTTCGCACGACTTTTGACCGATAGGGTCGTTTTTGCATACCTCATGGATGTGATGATTTTTGACCCGTATAAAGGTATGGGAATAGGAAAAAAATTGATGAAACATATTATGAATCATCCTATGGTAGACGGGGTGCTCACAGTGGCTCTTAAGACTAAGGATGCCCATGGCTTATATGAAGATTTTGGGTTTAAGAGCATTGGAAGCTCACCTATATGGATGGCAATAGATAACGCTAAACTTGATTAATGAGAATTATTCCGGCGATAGATATCATCGAAGGTAAATGTGTACGGCTCTCAAAAGGAGACTACACTACCAAAAAGGTGTATAACGAGAATCCATTGGAAGTAGCCAAACAATTTGAGGCACACGGTATGGAATACCTCCATTTGGTCGATTTGGATGGGGCCAAGTCAAAACATGTCGTGAACCACAAGATATTGGAACAAATTGCTTCAAAGACTGGCTTGAAGATTGATTTTGGGGGTGGACTAAAAAGTGATGAGGATGTAAAAATTGCCTTTGAGAGCGGGGCACGACAAATTACGGGAGGCAGTATTGCCGTAAAGGACAAATCCGTTTTTCTGCAGTGGTTGGAAACGTACGGGCCCGATAAGATAATTTTGGGCGCTGATGCCAAAGATGGAAAGGTAGCCGTTTCGGGTTGGCAAGAAGATTCAGAAGAAGATTTGGTCCCTTTTATCCGATCATATAAAAAGAAAGGGGTCAACTATGTGATTTGTACCGATATTTCAAAAGACGGAATGCTACAGGGCCCCGCATTTGATTTATATGCCGAGATCATCACTGCGACC
>JANQOD010000173.1 GCA_028289745.1 Allomuricauda sp.
CTCCAGAGCAGAAAATAAAAAAACGTAGTAACATGATAGCGTTCGTTTAGGTTTGATAAATTGCTCAACACCCTTGGAGCGCGGTGCTATCTTCGGAGGGTTGGTGCAGACGGCAGAAACGCGGCTTTGGCAAAGGTGATGGTATTAGAACGCAATTATTGGTGATTTGTTACACAGAAAATGACACGGGGCAAAATCTTTCAAAAATAAATCGCTATGTGTGACCTAGGTTACAGCTTTTGATCGAGTTGTGCCGTAACTTCATTGCCGTAAAACTTTCGGCCATGAAGACAACTGTAGTTATTGGCGGAAATTTCGCAGGAATGACCGCCGCATTGGAAATCAAACGAAAAGGAAAAGACGGGCACAGGGTACTACTTATTGATAAGTCACCGCTTTTTCTCTTCATTCCCTCATTGATCTGGGTACCCTTGGGCAGAAGGGAAGTAAAGGATATCTCGTTTCGGAAAGATGAAATCTTGCATAAAAAGGGAGTGGAGTTTGTACTGGCCGAGGCGTTGGCCGTAGATCCCAAAAACAATAGGGTAAAAACGACCAAGGGCGATTTCACCTATGACCATTTGGTGGTCGCCACTGGCCCCAAGGTCGATTATGATGTGGCACCGGGCGTGAGGGAACATGCCCATTATATAGGCACCCCCGAGAGTGCCATAAAAACCAGAAAGGCCTTGGAAGAGTTCAAGAAGAATCCGGGGCCGATGGTCATCGGGGCAACCCAAAATGCGGGCTGCATGGGTGCGGCCTATGAGTTTCTCTTCAATATCGAAAAGTGGCTACGGGAACAAAAGATTCGGAAAAAAGTCGATTTATACTGGATCACCCCTGAAACCTTTTTGGGCCATTTCGGCATCGACGGCATGCCCGGGGGCGAGGCCATGCTGAAATCATTTATGAAAATGTTCAAAATACATTATCGAACAGAGGTCGGGGTAGAGAAAGTCACAGACCATGGTGTAGAGCTGACCACTGGCGAAGAGCTGCCCAGTCGATTCACCATGCTGATGCCCCCCTTTATCGGGGTCGATTTTGTAACCGATTCACCTGCTCTCAACCCAACGGCCAATGGATATTTGCCCGTGGGTGAAGACTACAGGCATCCTGACTGGCCCAATGTATGGGCAGCTGGTATCGCTGTCGATGTAAAATTGCCGTTTAAACCGGGCAAGGTACCTTTCTCTGGCCCAAAAACGGGTTATCCTTCTGATGAAACGGGCAAGATAGTGGCCGAAAATATCATTCGTGTCGAGAAGGGCAAGAAAAAACTGAAGAAAAAGGCATGGGGCAAAATTCCGGGTATCTGTGTGATGGATGCCGGTAAAAAGGAAGTGATCATCTTGAGCGACCATTTGTTCAAGCCCCGAAGGTTTGCGATTATGATCCCAAATGTGCTGTATGATTTTTCAAAAGTGCTTTTCGAAAAGTATTTTTTGTGGAAAACCCGACATGGGTATTCACAACTGCCTTGACCACTTCAATATCATTGGTTTTTTGTTGGGATCATTCTTTTGAAAGCGCCGTAAAATGTTTATAGAAATACGGAATGGTCTCGATTCCCTTTAAATAGTTCCAAACCCCAAAATGCTCGTTGGGTGAGTGAATGGCGTCACTGTCAAGCCCAAAGCCCATCAAGATGGTCTTGCTGTCCAAAACCTGTTCAAAGAGCGCCACAATGGGGATACTCCCTCCGGTCCGTTCTGGGATCGGGGTTTTCCCGAAAGTGGTTTCATAGGCCTTGGCAGCTGCTTTATAACCGATGCTGTCAATATTGGTCACATAGGGCAAACCGCCGTGGTGCGGTGTGACTTTTACCTTGACCCCTTTTGGGGCGATGGCTTCAAAATGTTTTGCAAACAGTTCGGTGATCTCATCAGGGTCTTGGTGGGGTACCAATCGCATCGAAATCTTGGCGTACGCTTTACTGGCAATGACCGTTTTGGCCCCTTCGCCCGTATAGCCGCCCCAAATACCGTTGACATCCAAGGTCGGGCGAATGGAATAGCGTTCAGGTGTGGTGTAGCCCTTTTCGCCGTAAACGTCACCGATGTCCAACGCTTTTTTATACTCTTCCGAATCAAAGGGAGCCTTGGCCATTTCTGCCCGTTCAGCGGTAGAAACCTCTTCGACCTTGTCATAAAAACCGGGAATGGTGATGTGGTTGTTCTCATCATGCAAAGAGGCGATCATTTTACTGAGCACGTTGATGGGGTTGGGCACCGCACCACCATAGATGCCCGAATGCAGATCACGGTTCGGCCCTGTTACCTCGACCTCGACATAACTGAGGCCACGCAGCCCTGTGGTGATGCTGGGCACATCATTGGCCATCATTCCGGTGTCGGAAATGAGAATGATATCGTTGGTCAGTTTTTCTTTGTGCTCGTCGAGAAAATCGGCCAGACTGTCGCTGCCCACCTCTTCTTCGCCCTCGATCATGAATTTGACATTGCAGGGCAATTGGTCGGTCTTGACCATAAACTCCAGAGCCTTTACATGCATATAAAACTGCCCTTTGTCATCACAGGCGCCCCGTGCAAATATTGCCCCGTTGGGATGGATATCGGTTTCTTTGATAATCGGCTCGAACGGAGGTGAATTCCATAGGTCCAAAGGATCGGGAGGCTGTACATCATAATGGCCGTAGACCAAGATCGTGGGCAGGTCGGGCCCGACCATTTTCTCTCCATAGACCACGGGATAGCCCTTGGTCTCACAGATTTCGGTATGGTCGCAGCCTGCTTCCTGTAATTTTTGCCGTACTACCTCCGCGGTCTTGTGCACATCTTCTGAAAAGGCTGAATCGGCACTGACGGAAGGTATTTTGAGCAGTTCGATAAGTTCGTTGATGAATCGGTCTTTGTGGGTGTTGAGATAGTCGTTGATTTTTTCCATGAATTATTTAGTATGGAAACTAAAAGTACAAAAAAGAAGTTTTTGAAATACGGATTTACAACAATTGAAAAATTGAAGTATATTTGCCTCCCGATTTGATATCGGGACCTAAGCGGATGTGGTGGTCCCGATAGACTTAGGAGTAAGGAAGGAAAAAAGTTCTTAAAAATAGTAAAATGCGGATGTGGTGGAACTGGTAGACACGCTAGACTTAGGATCTAGTGCCGCAAGGCGTGGGGGTTCGACTCCCTTCATCCGCACTCAAATCAAAAACCGTCGTTTCGAATCAGAATCGGCGGTTTTTGTTTTTGAAAGGTTCACAGGAGGAGAAGTTTACCTTGATTGAAGCCGAAGAGACTCCCTTCATCCGTACTGAAAGCCCCCAAATTTTGAGGTTTTTTTGTTTAACCAAGAGGCTAGTTCGATAAAATGCCTGGGGCAATAGCGTCTTTTTCTGCCACCACTGCCCCCATCATATCGATATGGCCTTCCTTCAACTGATTTTGAAAGACAAAAAAGCAAGATTGGGAAAGTAGTTCCCAAAAATTAACTCGAATTTTGTTCAACAAAGGGATTCAAAGTGGACAAGAAAGTTGGTATAAGGGATGATTACTCGGTTCGCATCAACAAAGTATTGAACCATATACAGGCGAACCTGGAAAGCCCGTTCAAACTCTCGGAGCTTTCTGCTATCGGCAACTTTTCGCGACATCATTTCCATAGGATTATTTCGGCCTATTTGGGAGAACCCCTCGGAGGCTACATCAAGCGGGTAAGAATTGAGAAAGCCGCGCAGTTGTTGCGGTACTCTGACTCTTCTATAACAGAGATTTCAGAATTGGTCGGGTATGATACCCTATCATCTCTAAGTGCCGCCTTCCACAAAAGATTTGGTCTTTCCCCTACAGCCTACCGGAAAAAGTATAGCACTCAAAAGTCACTTCATATGATGGATAGACCCGAGAAAGTGAATTTCGACTTTTGTCCGACAATCAAAACGATACCCCCGATGAAAATTGCATTCGTCCGTGTTTTCGGAAAATATGGGCACGAGGGTATTGGAAAGGCTTGGGACAGATTGTTCAAGTTCGCAACCAAGCAAGGCCTGATGGACGAAAAGACCAAAATGTTCGGAATATCCTATGACAATCCGGAGATAACCGAAAATGAAAAATACGAGTACAACGCCTGTATCAGCATCGAGAAAGACATTAAGCCCGAGGGAGAGGTAGGAATGAAGGAGATGAAAGGCGGAAAATATGCGGTGTTCACCTATAAGGGCAGCTATGAGAACTTTCCGCTTATCTACGAGCTTATTTTTAAAGAATGGCTTCTTAAGAGCGAACATGAACTCAGGGATACCGAGATTTTCGATCGGTATGTAAATACACCGTTTGATACTGGACCCAATGATTTGCTTACGGAAATACATCTGCCCCTTAAGTAGGTGCTAACACATAGAAAAGAACAATGGTAAAATAGACAAAAATGGAAAAGATAGATTATAAAAAACGGCTAAAACACCTGTACAGGCCCTCCGCTAAAGAAGTGGAGTTCGTAGAGGTGCCTGAAATGAATTTTTTGATGGTGGATGGACAAGGAAACCCCAATACGGCAAGGGCTTATAAAGAGGCAATCGAAGCGCTCTACGCCCTGTCTTATAGCTTAAAGTTTATGGTCAAGAAAGGAAATATCGGTATCGATTACGGGGTCTTGCCCCTAGAAGGCCTTTGGTGGGTGGATGATATGTCGAATTTCGACCCAGACAACAAAGATGAATGGAAATGGACATCCATGATCATGCAACCAGACTTTATTACCAAGCAACATGTTCAAGAAGCCATTGAACAGGTCAGAAGAAAGAAGAACCCCAAAGCTCTCGACAAAATACGGTTCGCTTCTTTTAATGAGGGCAAGACTGCACAGCTAATGCACATCGGGCCATTTTCTGAAGAGGGACCCAATATCGAAAAAGTGCACAAGGCAATTGAAGATGCAGGTTTCGAGAGAAAGGGCAAGCATCATGAAATCTACCTTTCCGACATCCGAAGGGCCGCTCCTGAAAAGTGGAAAACCGTGATTAGGCAACCCTATCAATAGCATAGTTT
>JANQOD010000227.1 GCA_028289745.1 Allomuricauda sp.
GTAATCTCTTGATTTTCAGTAACAGTTTCCATAGTACCACTTGGTTTTGGTGAAGTGACTTCTTTTTACTTAGCGAAAGAATGTGTATTTTTAGTTTCCTTTATAGAGTAAGTTACAAAAAGTAACCTGAATGAAAAAACTACTCACCCGAATAATGCCAATCTTCTACGGTCAATGGCTCAATTTTGTTGTGCTTTTTGATAAACAGAAAGCCGCACAAATTGCATTTGATATTTTTTGTACGATACGCAAGGGGCGTGTCAGGCCCGAGCAAAAAAATTTTCTTGATGCTGCAAAATTTTCGGTCGAAGAAGTCATAGAACAACATATACAGGCCTATCGATGGCCGGGTAGTAAAGAGACCGTTCTTTTGCTACATGGTTGGGAAAGTAATACCCATCGTTGGCGCAATCTTATAAAAAAACTACAAGGGCATGATTTTGATATTTTGGCGTTCGATGCCCCTGCCCATGGGAACTCTACTGGAGAAATGTTGCATGTTCCGCTGTATGCCCATACATTGCGGCATTTTTTGGAAAAGTACCGCCCTAAATCGGTAGTGGCGCATTCTATTGGTGGCATGACCATTTTGTACGATCACTTTGTCAATCCGGAATCTTCTGTTGAAAAAATAGTTACCGTTGGTTCCCCTTGTGAATTCGAGCGGTTTATGCACCATTACCAAGAAATTCTGAAGTTCAACAAAAGGGTTTGGAAGGCCATGAACAAAAGGCTCAAAGATTGGTTTGGGTACCACTTCAATGAGTTCTCAAGTGCCCGTTTTGTTGCGAACAATACCAAAAAGGGACTTCTTTTTCATGATAAATTGGATATGCAGGTTCCCTATACCGAATCGGTACGTGTTCATGAGCATTGGAAAGGAAGCAAATTGGTCTTGACCGAGGGATTGGGGCACTCTATGCACCAAGGCCAAGTAAATGAGCAGATTGTGGCATTTCTGGAAGAATAATTGCAAACAGTGCCTTGATCGTCTATTTTTAAATGTCAAATTTCTACACCATGGGCATAACACCCTTTCATGTGGCCATTCCCGTGCATAATTTGGATGCATGCCGCACCTTTTATAGGGAAACTTTAGGCTGTGAAGAAGGTCGAAGTAGCGACCATTGGGTCGATTTCAACCTTTTCGGCCATCAAGTCGTCATTCACTACAAACCAAAGTCTGAAGAACAACTTCACACCAATCAGGTTGATGGCAAAAATGTTCCGGTACCCCATTATGGGGTGGTATTGCCATGGGGCGTGTTCGAATCTTTTTCAAAGGAGTTGCAAGAAAAAGGAGTCGAGTTTGTCATCGAACCCTATGTGCGTTTTAAGGGTGAAATAGGTGAACAGGCCACTATGTTTTTTTTAGACCCCGCAGGCAATGCCCTTGAATTCAAGGCCTTTAAAGATATGGGACAGTTGTTTGCAAAATAATGCTCAACCTAAGATCAACCCTTTTCGCCTCACCCAAAGGTGGGCAAAAATCAAATTGGGCACCCAACACAACCAAGCGACAATTTTATAGGCAATCAAAAACTCGCCGAAGGCAAAGGTCAACAACGGCAACCACAACCTTAGGGTCACCGCCGCAAAACAGGCCGCATAGCTATAGATCATCATGCCTTGGTGCAGTTGCAGATCTTTTTTCTTGATCGCACGGTAAGCAGCTATCGTGGTGTAGAGCCATACAAGCCCGAGAAGTATGAAACCCAAAGAAGTGACCCATCCGCCCGTGGCATAAAGCCCAATATAAACGGCACAGACCCCGCTGATCAGCACTGACGTAACGTATATCTTCCCCAAATTGCGGTGAAGATCAAGACGTTTTGCACGTAGTTTTTTGCTGAATTGCGACCACCCCGAGAGCAGTGCAATGCCCCCAAAAATGATATGGCCATAAAAACCAATGTTCCAAAAGGTGTCTGATAATAATTCTTGGGATTTACTCAATAAAAGGCCCATCTCTTTCCCCCCCAAAATATATCCCAAAGGGTACAGTCCGACCCCTATCGCCAAAAAAGCGAAAACAAACCATGCAATTTTATTGGTAGTGCTACCTGCCATCTTTTATCGATATCGCCAACTGGTCAAATCGGCCCCTTGAGGGGCACTCTCGGCTATTCGTTTCATTATTTTCGGCACGTACATACTGTTATAGCGCAAACGACTGATATGGTTGGGCAGTTCTGGATCGCCATTCCAACAGTGTTCGGCCCTATCACCATAAAGTACCTCACCTTCATAATAAGGGTCTGTGGTCTGCTCGAGAAAGTCTTCCATGAGATATACGGCATTATTGAGATAATAGTTATCCATATCGCCACAATAGATATGTATTTTTCCTCTCAATTTCTTTCCCAACTTGTTCCAATCGCGTTCGAGAATGTAGCGCAAATCATAATTCTCTTTCCAATATTCGGCAACACCATGGTCTATCTGGCCGGTCATTTTGTCCCACAAACGAACAGGGTAACCATCATCCCCCTGTGGAGAATAAGTAGCTTCCCAAATATCCCATTGTTGGCCTGAACGTGATTTGGTGCCCAGTACCAATTCTAAATGATTATAGTCTTTCAGAGAAATATCTACATGGCCCAAGTAATCACGATGCCCTGGCACTTCAAATTCTTTATGGGCGCTCTCGTAATAGTAAGCGTTCTTATCTTCATAAATATTGGTCAAGCAGTACGCCCTAAAATCAATGGGGTCTGGGCAAGCGGCAAAGCAGCCGTTGTATTGCTCTGGATATTTGACCTGTACGGCCAATGCTTCCCAACCACCTGTTGAGCCCCCATAAAGAAAGCGGGCCCAACCTTCACCAATACCCCTGAATTGCTTTTCTATATAGGGAATCAACTCATAGGTTATGGCATCACCATAAGGCCCCTGACTGGCCGAATTCACCGCATATGAATCGTCATAATAGGGCGTTGGATGTTGTATTTCGATAATCAAAAACCGGGGAAAATCGGGTTCATTCCATCGTTTATAAAAATCATAGGCCTCTTGCTGTTGCATGATGTTGTACCCCTCAACGCCAAAGCGCTCTGAATAATCGGGCTCAAGACCGGGGTCAGGTGGCACGGTACGGAAACCGCCGAAATCATCAGGAAAATGTCCATGAAAAATCATCAACGGATATTGGGCATCGGGATGTTCATCAAACCCTTTTGGCAGCAGCACATGGGCGCCTAAATACATATCCCTGCCCCAAAACTCAGATAGTTTTTCAGATTTGATCTTTATGTGTTTGATCCATTCGGTATCTTCGGGTTCTTCAATTGGCGGTATCTTCCGATCCATGATCACCTGAACGTCTTTCGGTCCGTTTTCGGTGATGGTCACCTTGAACGGTTTGCTATAAAGGTTTTCTGGTGAACGGTTCCATTGTTGGCCTTCACCATTGTCCATCGGTAGTTTTACGGTATGTCCGGTCGAAAGATCAAAAGTTTCATAGACGTGCAACAATGCCTGCACTTGATATTCACCAGGTGGAATTTCTGCCATGCTGCCGTAAGGAAAGCCAAATACTTCGGCATTGAATACCTTTGCCTCATCGGGTTGCATGTTTTCGACATCCATACCATAGATAATCTGTCCGTTAAGGCCAGCATTGATTTGAAAGCGCGGTTCTTTTTCATCATTGTTCGAGAACATCAGCAACAAACGCCCATCTTTTGCTTCACTGGCCACTTCTTTTGAGAAAGACACTTCAATGGTGGCGGCTATTTTTTTTTCTGTCGTACATGCCCAAAAAAAAGTGGAAAAAATAAGAACTGGGAATAAAGAAAATTTCATGATTGGCTTTTTCATCAAAAAAGATACTGATTTTGAAGAACCTGACGGTCAAAATTGGTCTAAAAACATACGAAACCGGCATGATTTCACGTTTATTTTAAATAACCTACTTATTGCAGATCCATGAAAACCCTATTTCTGTTGATCGCCGTTTTCTTTGGCTCGCTGGCCGTGACCGGTTGCACCAATGATGAAGGTGACAATGATATCGATGTTATCACTCCTACCGATGACGAGGCCACGATCGGCGAGACCGACACTAGTTATAATGATCGAAAAAACTAAAGCCTCGGTTTTCACCAAGGCTTTGCTGTTTTGGCAACTTGAAAACCAGGTCATTTAAAGCCCAGTTCCTCCATCTTTTTTTCCATATTGTCGGATATCTCCTTTACCCTTTCTTCGTATTTTGTATGCCGCGCACAAGATACCGAGAGTGTCAACCATTGTTGTGACCAAGAGGAAGCCTTCTGCATCATCTGTGAATACTCGGGCGAGGTAACCGCTTTCACCGGATCATCTTTGTATTTGGACAAAAAGGCGATGTACTCTTCAGACCACTCTTCATACTGGTCGATGAAATCATCACAGTCTTTTGCTTTTTCAAAATCGGCAGTATCTGTAGATTCACCATCCTTACTGCTTGAAATTACAATTTCTGAATCGTCTTCGACCACTTCTCCCGATTTGGGTTTCTTTTTGCACGATATACCCAACAGGAAAACGGAGCATAAAGCCAGTAGTATCGTATTTTTCATTGCTTTGGTTTTAAAACGTTAAGATACAACTATTTATCGGCCTTTCGGTTTTGGCAAACCTTCGAATCGATCTAAGATCCGACTTATTTTCTTTTCCAGGTCTTTTAACCTTTCCTCTAGGCTTCTAGGGGTTATTCGGTCATGGCGATTATAGGGCAATACCGCATTGGGTGAATTGAACCAACCGGGATACTCTTTTCGAATGCTATCCAGTTCGGCCCTTCTGGCGGCAAGACAGGTTTTGATTCTTTCCACCAGCATTTCAGCTTCCTTGTAATCGGCCAGGGTATAGTCAGCGGGATTATCCTCCATATTCTTGATTTCTGCTTGGGTATTTTTAAGCTTCTGCTTACAGTCTTCAATTTCATCCAATAACTCCTGTACCCTTTCTTCTGAAGGATATTGGTAGGTTTGACCAACCACCGATACAAGGCCTAAGACAGTGCATAGCGCTAGCGTCACCAATAATCTCATTTTTTTCATGATCAATGAATTAGATTTGAATCGAACAGTTAGCGCATCACAAATTCTACCCTTCTGTTGGTGGCCCAGGCTTTTTCATTGTTAGATCGATCTATGGGCCTTTCTTCACCATAACCCACTGTTGACATCCGTGAGCTTTTAATGCCTTTCGACACCAGATACTTTTTTACGGCCATCGCCCTGTTCTCTGAAAGCAATTGGTTGGCCTCTTCCGTACCGTTTGAATCGGTATGCCCTTCAATGGTCACTTCAGTATCTACGTGCTCTTTGAGCATGTTCACGATTTTCTCCAATGCTGGATAGGATTCCTTTTTGATCACATATTGATCGTTATCAAAATAAATATCCTGAACGACAATCCTTCCCTTGGTCACCAGACGCTCGTAAAGGGGCAGGCCTGCCTTGGCTATTGAAAAATGGTTGACCATAGATTTCGTGTGTCCCGATCTTGAAGACCCTGGCGAAGAAGCATAAAGCTCAATATGGGTAAATTCATATTTGCCGATATCGGGGTTGTTGACCAATTGTACCCCATCAAAGAAAGCCTTTAGATTGCCCTTGTTAAATGATACCTGAATGGTGTGCCAGCCCCTTGGTGGCTGACCGGGCATTCGTGATAGATTATCGCTGCCATTGCCGATCAACGAATTGGCAATTCTGATTTCATGGTGCTTATATATGTCTTTGGAGTTCTTAAGATTGAGGTTATAAAATTGGTTTCCGCCTTCTAGGTTAAAATGCACCTGAATCTCAATTTTGAACGAATCGCCCAAATAGTCATCTCCTTCTATCGTGGGCTTAATGGTCGCGTAATTGGAAATCCATTCGATGACCTCATCACGTCGGCCGGCCTCAGCAAAGCTGTTGTTCTGGATGGCTCCTTTGATGTGTGTCCATTTTGAAGGAAATTCTGTTGCCCTTTCCCCGCTGAAATCGTCATGAAACAGTAGATCGGCCCGATTGATGAAACCTTGGTCGACCACATACTCTTTCATTTGTTTCTTGTTGGAAGTCTCTACAGGCCCTTTATCTGCAGCCTCTTCATTGACCACTTCCTCTACTTTGTCTTCTACTTTGTTCTTTACTTTTTTGAACAGTTTATTTTGCCCTTGAACCTGCACAATGCCCATACAGAAGATGGCCAAGAGTGCAAAACCGATTGTCTTTAGTGTTCCCATTTTTGGATGATTTTATGATTTACCTACCAAATGTCTCTTTTTGAGCTATTTGCGTCAATCACCCATATGGGGTATTTAATGGTAAGTTGCTTAGATAAGTTTCTGCTTGATGGCCTTGTATATGGCTTCGGCCCTATTGCCCACATGCAATTTTGAGTAGATATTCTTGATGTGGCTTTTTACGGTATGCGGACTCAAAAATGCTTTTTCGGCGATTTCTTTGTAGTTC
>JANQOD010000313.1 GCA_028289745.1 Allomuricauda sp.
GACCTCAGCCGAAACGGTTATGCCGTGAATGTAGAGACCTATCGCGAAGTACAGTATTTCTCACATGTGATCCATTTGGTCTCAAAGGTCACAGGACAAAAGAAAGCGGCCATTTCGACATTGAAAATCGTAGCAGACACCTTTCCGGCAGGTACGTTGAGCGGAGCCCCAAAACACATGGCCATGCAACTGATTGAAAAATATGAAAAGACCAATCGTGCTTATTACGGTGGAGCCATTGGTTTTATGGATTTTCAGGGCAATTTCAACCACGCCATCATGATCCGAACCTTTTTGAGCAAGAACCATACCCTGCACTATCAAGCTGGTGCCGGTTTGGTGGCCGCTTCAGACCCAGATGCGGAGCTACAGGAAACCTATAACAAATTGGGTGCCTTGAACAAGGCCCTTGAAATCGCTGAAAGGATTTAAAATGGGCAGGAAAGTTTTGATGATAGACAATTACGATAGTTTCACCTACAATTTGGTGCACTATTTAGAAGATCTTGAATGTGATGTGGTGGTCAAACGCAATGACCAATTAACACTGCAAGACGTGGAACCGTTCGATGAAATTGTATTATCGCCGGGGCCTGGAATTCCTGATGAGGCCGGGCTTCTTAAACCGATTATTGAACGCTACGCCCCCAACAAACGTATTTTTGGAGTGTGCCTCGGGCAACAGGCCATCGGAGAAGTCTTTGGCGGCAGCCTTGTCAATTTAGACCAGGTCTATCACGGTATCGCCACTACGATAAAAATCACCAAAGATGATTACATTTTCAAAGGCATTCCAAAAGAAATCGCAGTGGGTCGCTATCATTCTTGGGTAGTGCATCCAGACCTTCCAGAAACGCTGGAGGCCACTTCTTTTGATGAAAACGGACAGGTCATGTCACTACGCCATAAAGAATATGATGTTCGGGCGGTACAATTTCACCCTGAATCGGTGCTCACCCCCCATGGAAAACAAATGCTAAAAAATTGGTTGGAAAAATGAAAGAAACCCTTAATAGACTTATCAACCACGAAATCTTGACAAAAGAAGATGCAAAGCAGATTTTGGTGAATATCGCCAAAGGCGAATATAACACCAGTCAGATCGCTGCTTTTTTGACCGTGTATATGATGCGCAGCATCACCATCGAAGAGTTGGAAGGTTTTCGTGATGCCCTATTGGAACTTTGTCTTGCAGTGGATTTGAGTGAATACAATCCGATCGATCTATGTGGCACAGGGGGTGATGGCAAAGACACATTTAACATTTCGACCCTCGCATCATTTGTTACTGCGGGGGCAGGTATAAAAGTGACCAAACATGGTAATTACGGAGTTTCCTCAAAGTGTGGCAGCAGCAACGTGATGGAATTTCTCGGTATCAAATTCAGCAATGAGGCAGATTTCTTGCGGAGGTCCATCGAGGAGGCCGGAATCTGTATACTGCATGCACCATTGTTTCACCCTGCCATGAAAAATGTGGCCCCCATCAGAAGGGAACTGGCCGTAAAGACCTTCTTCAACATGTTGGGGCCAATGGTGAATCCTGCCTTCCCGAAAAACCAAATGGTCGGGGTATTCAATTTAGAATTGGCAAGAATGTACGGTTACCTTTACCAGAACACCGATAAAAACTTTACGGTGCTACATGCATTGGATGGATACGATGAAATCAGTTTGACCGGCAATACCAAAACCATTTCAAATGAAACCGAAAGTATGATCACGCCCGAAGATTTTGGAGTAGCACCCATATCAGCTTCTGAGATCATAGGTGGCGATGATGTCGCCGAATCAGCCCAGATTTTTATGAACGTGCTGAACGGCAAGGGTACCGAGGCCCAAAACAATGTGGTCTGTGCCAATACAGGGGTGGCCATTGCCACTGTTGAAGGTATCGATGTAAAAGAGGGATTTGAAAAGGCCAAAGAATCATTATTAAGTGGCAAAGGATTGATGGCATTGAAGAAATTACAGGAATTGAGTAAAAATTAAAGTCGTTTCGAAGAAGCCTGCGACCGAAAAATCCAGATTTCTCCGATTCGGTCGAAATGACGACCAAAATTGACCGTGAATATTCTAGACAAAATAATAGCAGACAAACGAAAGGAGGTCGAACTAAAGAAATCATTGATTCCCATTTCGCAATGGGAACGATCCATACTTTTTGAACGCGAAACCCATTCGCTTGCCAAAGCCCTTCAACAAAGTGAAACGGGCATCATCGCAGAACACAAGCGACGTTCGCCTTCAAAGGCGGTCATCAATCAACATACCAATGTGGCGCAGGTGGCAAAGGGCTATCAAAAAGCCGGGGTGAGCGGTATGAGCGTTTTGACCGACCTAAAATATTTTGGCGGTTCACTTGAAGACATTTTGCTTGCAAGAGCCTCGGTCGAACTTCCTTTGCTCCGCAAAGAATTTATCATCGATGGATATCAAATATTCGAGGCCAAAGCCCACGGTGCCGATGTTATATTATTGATTGCGGCGGCGCTGACAAGGAAAGAGATCAAAGCCTTCTCATCACTCGCCCAAAACTTGCAACTCGAAGTTTTGTTAGAGGTACACAATGAAGAAGAGCTACAGAAATCAATTATGCCCAGCATTGATATGTTGGGGGTGAACAACAGAAATCTAAAGACCTTTGGGGTCAGTTTAGAGACCAGCAAATCACTCGCTGCCAAAATACCCCATGAGTTCGTAAAGGTTTCCGAAAGTGGCATTGGCACCATCGAAGCGATCAAAGAATTGAAACCATATGGATACCAAGGCTTTTTAATTGGCGAAAATTTTATGAAGACCGGAAATCCAGGAAAAAGTGCAGAAAAATTCATCGAAGAACTAAAGGCATGAAGCTGAAGGTCTGCGGCATGAAATATAATCCCGGGGAAGTGGCCACATTGAGACCTGACTACCTCGGATTCATCTTTTGGGCGCCATCGTCCCGGTTTTTTGAAGGCGAGATGCCCCAACCATTAAAAGGCATCAAAAAAGTAGGTGTCTTTGTAGATGCCCCTATTGATGAAGTGTTTGAAAAAATTAAAAATCATGGGGTGGATACCGTTCAGTTGCATGGAAACGAAAGTGCCAGGTATTGTAAAGATCTAATGACAAGACTATTGGTCATTTCGACCAAAAGGGGGAAATCTAAAAGGGGCCCTCAATCTCTCGAATACCCACAATCATCTCGAAATAACAAAGCGGTTGAAATCATCAAGGTCTTTTCCATACATCCCGATAGCTATGCTGATAAATTTGATTTTTCGGTCTTGAAGGAATATGAAGAAGTCTGCGACTATTTCTTGTTCGATACCAAAGGGAAACTTCCCGGTGGCACGGGACTTACATTTGATTGGTCTGTACTGAAAGACTATCCATCAACGAAACCCTATTTTTTGAGCGGTGGTATCGGATTGGAAGAAGTCGATTCTTTAAAAGAGTTTATGGCACGCCCTGAATCAAAATATTGC
Source organism: Allomuricauda sp. (assembly GCA_028289745.1). Classification (GTDB taxonomy): domain Bacteria; phylum Bacteroidota; class Bacteroidia; order Flavobacteriales; family Flavobacteriaceae; genus Flagellimonas_A. Next base: position 3,471 of record JANQOD010000313.1, read on the forward strand.
CATGCCATCGATGTGAACAGTCGGTTTGAGGTCAAACCAGGGCTAAAGGATGTTGAAAGAATAAAAGAATTCAAAAAACTGTTGGAAAATGGGTTATCACGCTAACAACAAAGGATATTATGGTGAATTTGGGGGAGCTTTCATTCCAGAAATGCTATATCCGAACTGTGAAGAACTTCGGCAAAACTATGTACAAATTATGGAAACGGAAGACTTTCAGAAACAATTCCGACACTTATTGAAAGATTATGTTGGGCGCCCTACACCACTTTATTTTGCCGAAAGACTCTCAGAAAAACACAACACCAAGATTTATCTGAAACGCGAAGACCTTTGCCATACAGGTGCGCATAAGGTCAACAATACCATCGGACAGATCTTGATGGCCAAAAAATTGGGCAA
>JANQOD010000335.1 GCA_028289745.1 Allomuricauda sp.
GCACCGGGAAAAATATTACAGTTCTTGCCAATTCGGGCACCTTCCATAATGGTCACGTTCGAGCCTATCCAGGTTCCCTGTCCGATCACCACATTGTTGTGGATGGTCGTAAAGGGTTCAATGACCACATTTTTTGCAATCTTGGCTCCTGGATGTACGTAAGCAAGGGGTTGGTTCATATCAGTTTCCTTTTACTTTAGTGATCTGTGCCATAATGAGCGCTTCTGAAACCAATTTTCCGTTTGCATAAGCTTGGCCCTGCATTTCACAAATGCCCCTACGAATCGGTGAAATCAAGTCGAGCTTGAATATCAAGGTGTCACCTGGTACGACCTGCTGCTTGTATCGAACGTTATCGATTTTCAAAAGATAGGTAAGGTAGTTTTCGGGGTCGGGTACCGTGCTCAGCACCAAAATTCCACCGGTCTGTGCCATGGCCTCGATCTGCAGTACCCCCGGCATAACGGGTGCCCCAGGAAAGTGGCCGACAAAAAAAGGTTCGTTCATGGTCACATTTTTCACCCCGATGACATGCTTCTCTGAAAGCTCCAATATTTTATCAATCAAAAGAAAGGGTGGCCGATGGGGGAGCATTTCCATAATTTGGTTCACGTCTTTCACGGGGGTGGCATGCAAATCGACCTTCGGAACGTAATTGCGGCGTTCCATCTTTACAATCTTGTGCAGTTTTTTGGCAAATTGGGTATTAACATGATGCCCGGGCTTGTTGGCAATGACCTTTCCCCTGATTCTAGTGCCCACAAGTGCAAGGTCGCCCACTACATCGAGTAGCTTGTGTCTTGCCGCTTCATTCGGCTGGTGGAGCGTCAAATTGTCCAATATGCCATTGGGCTTTACTGAAAGCTTCTTTTTGTTGAATGCTTTTTCCAATTTTTTCATGGTGGTCTCAGAAATCTCCTTGTCCACATAAACTATGGCGTTGTTCAAATCGCCGCCCTTTATCAGTCCGTGCTCTAACAGCATTTCGAGTTCGTGCAGAAAGCTAAAGGTGCGGGCATCGGCGATCTCTTCCTTGAAATCTGAAAGGTGCTCTAAAGTAGCATTCTGGGTACCGAGCACTTTGGTTCCAAAATCGACCATAGTGGTCACTTGGTACTCTTCGGCCGGAATTACCGTGATCTCACTACCGGTGGCTTCATCTTTATATGAAATAACATCTTTGACCACATATTCTTCACGATCGGCCTCTTGCTCTTCGACACCTGCTTCTTCCAACGCTTCAACAAAAAATTTGGACGAACCGTCCATGATTGGGGGTTCCGGTGCATCCAATTCGATCAAGACATTGTCAATGTCCATGCCCATCAAAGCGGCCAGAACATGTTCTGATGTCTGTATCTTCACTCCGTTTTTCTCAAGGTTGGTCCCCCTTTGGGTGTTGACCACATAATTGGCATCGGCTTCAATGATGGGTTCGCCCTCAAGGTCTATCCGCTTAAAAGCATAACCGTGGTCAACCGCTGCAGGGTTGAAGGTCATGGTCACATTTTCTCCGGTATGGAGGCCGACCCCCTTTAGGGAAACCGACTTTTTAATCGTCTTTTGCTTACTGCTCGTCTGTATCACTGTCACTCCTTTTTTCTAGGTCAGCAATTTGATTAACAATCTTGGGCAAGTTTTTGAAGTGTACGTATGATTTGTTGTAGTCTCCATAATTGAGTGCTGGAGACCCTTGCAATACCTCATCATCCTTTACATTCCGTCCAATACCCGATTGGGCCTGTATCTTCACCCGATCTCCAATAATAATGTGCCCAACAATGCCCACTTGGCCGCCGATCAAGCAATGTTTGCCTATTTTAGTAGATCCCGCGACCCCGGTCTGTGCGGCAATGGCGGTATGTTCACCAATCTCAACATTATGGGCAATCTGGATTTGGTTGTCCAACTTTACGCCTTTTCGCAAGATGGTCGAACCAAGGGTGGCTCTATCGATGGTCGTACCGGCACCAACATCTACATGATCTTCTAAAATGACATTGCCCGTCTGCGGAACCTTGCTGTACTCACCTTTCTCATTTGGCGTAAAACCAAAACCATCAGCTCCAATAATGGCACCGCTATGTATGACACAATCGTTACCGATAATGGATTCAGAATAAATCTTGGCCCCCGCATAAATCAAGACATCATTACCGATAGTAACATTATCACCGATATATACATTGGGATATACCTTGACATTGTCGCCAATTTTCACATTATCGCCCAAATAGGAAAAAGCCCCGAAATAGAACCCTTCACCATAGGCCGCGCTCTCAGAAATATACGATGGGCTCTCGATGCCAATCTTGTTGTTCTTGACCTGATTGTAATATTCCAACAAT
>JANQOD010000076.1 GCA_028289745.1 Allomuricauda sp.
CCCCGCGATAATTACGGCACCCACAGCTGAGATCCGTGCGGCCCAGAGCTCTCCTTTTTCTGAAAGATCGGGATTGAACACATTCTTGATCAAATCGTGAGAAACTGAAGATGAAATCACCAGCAAAAGTCCAGCAGCAGTCGATAAAGCTGCGGCCAAACCACCTGCTGCCACCAAGGCAATCACCCAAGCGGGCAAGTTCGCAATTTCGGGATTTGCCAATACCATAATGTCACGGTCAACGGTCAATTCATTAATGGTCGCATCTGCGACATACTGGATCTTGCCATCGGAATTTTTATCATCAAATTTCAATAGGCCGGTATCTTCCCAGTTTTTGAACCACTGGGGCATGGCTGCATATTCTTGATCGCTGACGGTCTCTATCATATTGGTTCTGGCGAATACGGCAACGGCAGGTGCCGTGGTGTACAAAATGGCGATGAACAAGAGGGCCAAGCCCGCTGACTTTCTGGCATCACGCACTCGTTTCACCGTAAAAAAGCGAACGATGACATGCGGAAGACCCGCTGTACCCACCATTAAGGCAAATGTTATGGCAAATACATCTATCAAACTTTTAGAACCGTTCGTGTATTCAGCAAAACCGAGTTCGGTTGACAATCCATCGAGTTTATCAAGAAGATGGGTTCCATCGGCCAAGGTTCCGCCAAACCCAAGTTGCGGAACTGGATTTCCCGTCATCTGGATCGAAATGAAAATCGCCGGTACCATAAAGGCAAAGATCAATACACAATACTGCGCCACTTGGGTATAGGTAATGCCCTTCATGCCGCCCAATACGGCATAGAACAAAACGATGACCATACCGATGACCACGCCGGTGTTTATATCTACCTCTAGAAATCTTGAAAAGACAATGCCCACGCCCCGCATTTGACCTGCCACATACGTGAATGACACGATCAAAGCACAGATCACTGCTACTACCCTAGCGGTTTTTGAATAGTATCTTTCCCCGATGAAATCGGGCACGGTGAACTTTCCAAATTTTCGAAGATAAGGCGCCAGAAGTAATGCCAGAAGCACATAACCCCCTGTCCAACCCATTAAGTAGACGGCACCATCGTAGCCAGCGAAAGAAATGATACCTGCCATTGAGATAAATGAGGCCGCTGACATCCAATCTGCAGCGGTCGCCATACCATTGGCCAATGGGGAAACACCACCACCGGCAACGTAGAATTCTTTGGTAGAGGCCGCTTTTGACCAAATGGCAATACCTATGTAAATGGCGAAGGTGATGCCCACCAAAATATATGTCCAAAGTTGTACATCCATGATTTTTAGTTTTGTTGGTTAGTTAATCTTCGTCGTACCCGTATTTTTTATCCAGTTTGTTCATCAACCGTACATAAACGAATATCAAGACCACGAATACGTATATAGACCCCTGCTGGGCAAACCAAAATCCGAGTTTGAATCCGCCAATGCGAATGTTGTTCAAAGCATCCTTGAAAATGATGCCGGCACCGTAAGAGACCAAAAACCAAATCGTCAATAAAATGACCAAATATTTAAGGTTCTCTTTCCAATAGGCCGTGGCCTTTTGTTGTTTTTCTGTCATAATTTGTTCGTTTATAAGTAAATCATTGCTTGTAGGGTCAAAACCCCGGTACTATCGCCATCTCCAACTTTTGAGTTGGAATATTCAAAACTCAGTTTGGAATGGTGGCCCGTCATAAAAATGTTGGCACCGATCCCAAATCTTGTGGCATTGTCATCTATGGCGTCTATCGTTCTTGTGTTGTAAGAGAGGTAAGGCTGAAAACGGGTTTTGTCTTTTGGTCCGGGCACCAGATACCCCACATGGCCATACAGCATATTTCCCGTAGCGTACGGTCCGAAATTAAAATCTTCACCGTAATCATTGTTCTGGTACACCGCATAAGCGGTAATGGCAGAACCATCTTGGCCCAAAGGGGCGTCATAGAAGGCATCCACTGCGAAAATGTTCACGTCCTCACCTTGCAGGTCTCCTCCTGCATCAGCAATGACCGAACCGTTTGGATGTGCCAAAAATCCCGCACCGATATTGAATATCGTCTTACTTCCTAAATAGGTACCTACTTTGTAAGGCAAAAAGTTTGATTCTTGATCCAAGAAATTGTACGAGAAATACCCTTGTACCAATTTTCCCGCATCCCTCGATCCCAAGAGTCGTCTACCGGCATAAACCGCTGGCCCATTTAGTACGGGATCGACATTTTCCTGTAGATTATCGGCAACGGCCTCATCTAATGACAAATTGTAGAAGAACTTGCCAAACTTGCCCTTGATATAGATGCCGATATGCCTGGCAAATTGATCGGATAGACCCAAAACGGCCCATGATTGTCTATTGTTGTCCAACGTCATGAAATTGAGCGTACTCTGACTATTCAACCTAGAGATACCGTTCCAGTAGTGCAGGCCCGCCCCTAGTTGGTGATCTTTTGTATAGGACCATTCTCCCCAAAAACCATGAAAAAACAATTGCGAATTTGGGCCCGTACCTGTCGGGCTTTGATTTTCACCATTCAATGAGTTGAGTCCGAAATGGGTCAAGATCATAAATTTTTTGTTCAATTGTGTAAAGGTCAACAGCCGGGCCCTTCTTACACTCAGGTTCAATTGACTTTCTTCGTCAGAAACGTTATCGTTGTATTGCGCCCAAAACTGGCCCCAAGCAATTATTCGTAGATACTTAGAGCCATCTTCGTTAAATTTTACTTTATAACCACCTGTATATTCGGTGTTTCCTTGTGAAAATGCCAATGTTGTGACCAGCAACGCAAGTACCGGCACGAGAAATGTATTTTTCATTTTTAGATGTTATTCGGTTTATTTGCATGCACCACGAACATCTAAAAAAAATAATGCCAAATAAAAGTTAATATAGTTTTGTGTAAATTAAGTATAGTTATTCTCTGAAACGCTCCCATTTGATCAACATGAACTTGTCGCCCAGTTCGGTTACCAAAACCCCGGCACCAGTTATGTTATCAGCATCCAGAAAATATTTTTCCAGCTCATCACGGTTAAGGATCCTATAGGTCGGGTGGTACTTTGAATTATAGGGTCTTTTAATATTGTACTTACGTACCCAATTCATTACCGAAACATGCGACACGCCTAAAATTCGTTCTATCTCTCGGTATGTCAATCCCTCTAAATACAACTGCAGCGCCTTGTTGACATAGTAATCATCAATCTGTTTTCCCAATTTCCCAACGGTGAAGTAATATCCGCAAGATTTACACTTATAGCGTTGTCGATTTTTTATGATTCCCGATTTTGTAAATTGGGTCGATGAGCAGTTCGGACAGGATTCCATATGTAGCTATATTTATTTAGCATAAATATATCAATTTAGCATTAAATAATGATATTGTCCAATAATATCGATATCATGTTCAACAGAAAGGCCGTTTTGTACCTCTTCGGAAAGCTTGGAAAAATGTAGTCGACGTATTAACCCCGGCTATTGAGATATTCAGCCACATTGTTACCAATGCGTTCATGAATGTTTGAAACATCGGCTTTTTCGAAGGTTTCGCCCGTGATGCTTTCGTAGAGCTCGATATATCGCTCAGAGACTGAATCGATATACCCATCGCCCATCTCGGGAATCATTTGCCCTTTCAAGCCTTGAAAACCATTGGAAATCAACCATTGGCGCACGAATTCTTTTGAAAGCTGTTTTTGGGGCTCCCCGCTCTTTTGCCGTTCTTCATATCCCTCGGCATAGAAGTAGCGCGAAGAATCGGGGGTATGTATCTCATCGATCAGCACGATCTCGCCTGCTGCCGTCTTGCCGAACTCATACTTGGTATCAACAAGAATCAAACCACGCCCTGCCGCTATTTCAGTACCTCGCTGAAACAGCTTTCGGGTATAGTCTTCCAAAACCAGATACTCTTCTTCTGCGACGATGCCGCGCAAAATGATCTCTCCCCTAGAAATATCCTCATCGTGGTCTCCCTTCACCGCCTTGGTCGCCGGTGTTATGATAGGTTCGGGAAACTTATCATTTTCTCTCATACCATCAAGCATGGGCACCCCGCACAGTTCACGTTTGCCCGCTCTATATTCACGTGCAGCATGACCTGAAAGATAACCGCGAATGACCATTTCGACCTTGAAAGGTTCACAGGCCTTGCCCACGGCAACATTGGGGTCAGGGGAGGCGATCAGCCAATTGGGGACCAAGTCTTCTGTGGCCTGCATCATTTTGGTAGCGATCTGGTTCAAAATCTGCCCTTTATAGGGAATTCCCCTGGGCATTACCACGTCGAAAGCCGAAAGACGGTCTGTGGCGATCATGACCAAAATATCGTTCTTCAGACAATACACTTCCCGTACTTTTCCCTTATAGACAGATTGTTGCCCTGGAAAAACAAAATTGGTGTTCATCAAGGTGTTTGACATACCCCTTAATTTTGGTGTTCTATGGTCTTGTAGGCAGAAATGACCTTTTTGACGAGACCATGTCGAATGACATCTTTATCATCAAGGTGTACGATCTCAATGCCCTTTACGTTCTTCAAAATGAGAAGGGCCTCTTTGAGTCCTGAGATGACCCGTCGTGGCAAATCAATCTGGCCCGGATCACCGGTAAGTAAAAATTTGGCATTTTTGCCCATTCTTGTCAAGAACATTTTCATCTGGGCATGGGTGGTGTTTTGGGCCTCGTCAAGAATCACAAAGGCATTGTCGAGTGTACGCCCACGCATAAAGGCCAAAGGTGCAATCTGCACGGTGCCATCCTCGATGAATTTCATTAATTTTTCATGGGGGATCATATCGCGAAGTGCGTCGTACAGAGGCTGCATATAGGGATCTAATTTTTCTTTTAGATCTCCTGGTAGAAATCCTAAATTCTCGCCCGCTTCGACTGCGGGGCGGGTCAAGATTATTCTTCTGACCTGCTTCTCTTTCAATGCCTTGACCGCAAGGGCCACACCAGTATAGGTTTTTCCGGTACCCGCTGGGCCAATGGCAAAGACCATGTCGTTCTTCATACAGGCATCGACCATTTTTCGCTGGTTCACGGTCTGTGCCTTGATCAATCGACCGCTGACGCCGTGCACCAAAACATCACCGCTGGTAGAAGAACCCTCGTAGTCTTCCTCGTTAGCGCTTGTTAGCACCCGTTCGATCATGTTCTCATCAAGCTTGTTGTACTTCGCGAAACGTTCGGTCAGCATATCAAAGCGGCGGTCGAACTCCTCAAGCATTTCTTCATCTCCATACACTTTGATTTTGTTGCCCCGGGCGATAATCTTAAGTTTTGGAAAGTATTTTTTTAGAAGTTCTATGTTCTCATTGCGCTGCCCAAAAAATTCCCTTGGGCTGATTTCGGTGAGTTCTATGACTAGTTCGTTCAAAGAAATATAGTTGTTTAAGGATTCGTGGGGAGAATCGCAAATACTTCTTCCCTTTTGCGTAATTTTACCCCACAAACTTAACCAAAAATCATTCTCAACGGGCAAAAACATATCAACACCACGGCATGCCAATCATAACTTTGACTACCGATTTCGGCCACAAGGGCCATTTTGTCGCAGCCCTCAAAGGAACTATTTTAAAGTCGCTCAATGGCGTGGATATCGTTGATATCTCACATGATATTTCGCCTTTCAACATTCAAGAGTGTGCCTATGTGCTGAAAAACGCATACCATCATTTTCCAGAGGGAAGCATTCATATTGTCGGGCTCGATTCAGAACTATCGCCAGAAAACGAACACTTGGTGGTCATGATCAACGGACATTATTTTGTAAGTGCCAACAATGGGGTCATGTCGCTCATTGCAGCAGAGACCGAACCCGAAAAAGTGGTTGAAATCAGCTTGCCGAATATTGAAAAAAATGCTTTTCCCTCGTTGGGCGTGTTCGTTCCTGTAGCCTGTCATTTGGCCCGCGGTGGCAAACTGGAAGTAGTGAGCAAACCTTTTGAAAAACTAAAAAAGTTGAAGGATTTCGCACCACGGATCACCAATGAAGGCAAGACCATTATAGGCAATGTCATATACATTGATGGTTATGGCAATGTGGTCACCAATATCAAAAAGTCACTGTTCGAGGCCTATCGCAATGGCAGAAAATTTGAAATCATCGCCCGCACCAACAAGCTGACGACCATTCAACATAGCTACAGTGGCATTATCAATTATGATCTTGAAAAGAACCAGCGAAAAGGCCCTGGTGATGCCTTGGCACTGTTCAACACATCGGGCTATATCGAGTTGGCGATTTTCAAAAGTGACCTCAAGACCGTTGGAGGCGCTTCGACCCTATTGGGCCTGGGTTATCGCGATGTCATAACCATAAATTTCCTATGATGCTCATACGAATAGTCAAGCTGACCATAAAGAGTGAAAATATCGCTAGTTTTGAACGCATATTTGAAGAGACCAAACAATATATCAGAGATTTCGACGGATGCCAATTTTTGGCGCTGTACCGCGATAACAAAGAACCGAACATCTTTTTCACCCATTCGCATTGGGTCGATGACGCAGCTTTACAGCATTACCGAAATTCTGAATTCTTCAAAACAGTGTGGTCAAAGACCAAACTATTGTTCGATGCCAAACCCGAAGCCTATAGTATGACCCAAATAACAACCGCTAAATGATCTGTATGCTCGCTATTTTCAAAAGAGAGGTCTCATCTTTTTTTGCTTCCCCCATCGGATACTTGATCATCAGTCTTTTTTTGTTGCTGAGCGGACTATTTCTTTGGGTGTTCAAAGGGCCCTTTAACATTTTTGATTATGGTTTTGCGGATCTGGGCAATTTCTTCTTGTTGGGTCCATGGGTCTTTCTCTTTTTGATTCCCGCCATTACCATGAAGGGGTTTTCAGAAGAAAAAAAACTTGGTACCCTAGAGCTGTTGCTCATCAAGCCCATTTCTGTGGCAAAAGTGGTATTGGGCAAGTTTTGGGGGGCATTCACAGTCTGCCTTGCTGCAGTTGCTCCCACCTTGATTTATGTCTTTGCCATTTCGGCCATGGGCACTACCCTAGCAAACTATGATTCAGGTATTGTTATCGGCTCGTATTTTGGCTTGTTGTTTTTAATGGCGGCCTATACCGCAATCGGACTGTTTGCCTCTTCACTGTCTGACAACCAGATTGTCGCCTTTATCATTGGTATCGCGTTGAGTTTCTTTGTCTTCTATGGATTTGGGGCGCTGGCCACTCTAACAGCGGATGGAAGTTTTCATGAAACCCTCAAATCACTGGGGGCCAAAGCCCATTTTGAAAGCATCGCAATGGGCATTATCGATACACGGGATGTTTTGTATTTTTTGGCCCTGACGATCTTCTTTATTTATCTGACACAACTCGTGATTAAACACTCCCTGAACGCTAAAAAAATGGGGGCGGCCTTTTTAAAGGGCATTATCTTTTTGCTGGCGATCAATTTTGTGGGCTCTAATCTGTACAAACGATTTGACCTTACTGAAGACAGGCGTTATACCTTGTCTGAACCCGCTATCACTGCCTCCCAAAAATTTGAATCTCCCGTAATTGTCGATGTGTTGTTAGACGGTAGCATTCCACCAGAATTTACCCGATTAAGAACCGAAACGGTATTGCTCTTAGAGCAATTCGCTGCCGAAAATCCAAATATCAAGTACAATCTAGTGGATCCATTGGCAGATGTTCCGCATAATGAACAGACCATACAAGATTTGCTACAAATTGGCCTAACCCCTGCATCGGTAACCATTGAAGAAGACGGCAAGGTTTCACAAGAGCTGGTCTTTCCGTGGGCCATGGTGAACCACAACGACCAAACGGTCAAGGTGCCCTTGCTCAAGAACAAATTGGGCAGCACTGTCGAAGAGCGTATCAACAATTCGGTACAGCAATTAGAATATGCCTTTGCGGATGCCTTCACCAAACTGGGTATCAAAGAAAAAAAGAAGGTGGCGGTCATCAAGGGCAATGGCGAACTCGACGATATCTATATGGCTGATTTTTTATCGACCATACGAGAATATTACGATATAGGGGCCATTACCCTAGATTCTATCGCCAGCGATCCCCAACAGGTTTTTGATCAATTGAGAGAATTTGATCTGGCACTTATAGTCAAACCGACAGAACCTTTCGCTGATAAAGAAAAATATGTTATGGACCAATTTGTGGTCAATGGCGGCAAATCGATGTGGTTGGTCGACAAAGTGGCCATCGAATTAGACAGTCTTTTTAATGATGAGGGCAGCAATGTGGCCCTGCTACGTGAATTGAACCTTAACGATTTCCTTTTTCGATATGGTGTGAGGGTAAATGCAGAATTGGTGAACGACATGTACAATACCCCCATTGTATTGGCCACCGGTGAGGGCAATGCCTCACAATACAATCCGTTACCATGGCCGTACCATCCCATGGTTTTTTCAAAGAATGATCATCCTATCAACAAAAACATCGAGGCACTTCGATTGCAGTTCGCCAATACCATCGACACCTTGCCAAACGCCTACCTGAAGACCATTTTGCTACGATCTTCCCCCCTTTCGCGCGCCATGGGCGTACCCCAAAAGATCGGCCTCAATAGCATCGATCAAGCACCTGATGCCCGTGACTATGAGGGCAAAGGCGACCTTACACTGGCGGTATTGATCGAGGGCAGTTTCAATTCAGCCTTTACCAACAGAATCAAGCCTTTCAATCTCAAAGGATCTTCAGAAAAAGGTGGTAACAACAAAATGTTGGTCATCGCCGACGGTGATATCATCAAAAACCAACTGAGAAACGGGCGCCCATTAGAACTCGGCTATGACAAATGGACGAACAATACCTACGGCAACAAAGAGTTTCTGCTAAATGGCATAAACTACCTACTGGATGATGCCGGACTTATAAACATTCGGAACAAAGAAGTTTCGATTCCAATGCTCGACCCACAGAAAATTGTGGCGCAAAAGAACAAATGGCAGTTGATGGTTATTGGGCTTCCGTTGGTTTTGACCCTTCTTTTTGGGTTCTTGTTCAACTATTTTAGAAAGCGCAAATATGCGAGATAAGTGTTGATAAATTAGTTTCGTTCAAAAGTAGTTTTAAAATATCTTTGTTTTTATCGGTTTTACGGAACGCCAATTTTGAAAAGTGGGACCTAACAAAAATCTGTTTGATGAAATTCATTGTATCGAGCACCTATTTATTGAAGCAATTGCAGGTATTGGGAGGGATTATCAACACCAGTAACACCTTACCCATTCTGGATAATTTTCTATTTGACCTTAAAAAGAAAAAACTGAACGTTTCTGCCTCTGACCTAGAGACCACCATGAGCTCTGTTCTTGAAGTGGATTCAGATTCTGAAGGCGTCATTGCAGTACCCGCCCGGTTACTGCTGGAAACGTTGAAAACTTTTCCTGAGCAGCCTTTGACCTTTGTGGTCGAGGATAACAATACGGTCGAAATCAGTTCAAACCACGGTAAGTATGCATTGGCCTATGCAGATGGTGCCGAGTTTCCAAAGGCTGTTGAATTGTCAAATCCGAGTTCTACGACCATCTTGGGCGATATCTTGGCGACGGCCATTGACAAGACCATTTTTGCGGCTGGCAATGATGACCTAAGGCCCGTGATGAGCGGGGTGTTTTTTCAGTTTTCTTCCGAAAATCTGACTTTCGTATCGACAGATGCCCATAAATTGGTGAAATATCAACGAACCGATGTCAGTGCCTCTGAAGTGGCCGAATTCATCATGCCCAAGAAACCCTTGAACCTTTTGAAGGGAATTTTGGCAGGTTCAGAGTCTGATGTAAAAGTCGAGTATAACGAAAGCAATGCCAAGTTCTCCTTTGACCATACAGAACTTATCTGTCGCTTGATCGATGGCAAGTATCCAAATTACGAAGCGGTTATTCCAAAAGAGAATCCGAACAAATTGTCCATTTCAAGAGGGCAGTTTTTGAGTTCGGTAAAAAGGGTGTCCATCTTTTCAAACAAGACCACGCATCAAATTCGTTTGAAGATTGCGGGGGCAGAGCTCAATATCTCCGCAGAGGATATCGATTATAGCAACAAGGCAGAAGAGCGGCTGTCATGCTCTTACCAAGGTGATGACATGCAGATTGGGTTTAACTCCCGATTTCTGGTAGAGATGTTGAACAATCTATCTTCAGAGGAAGTGACACTTGAAATGAGCCTCCCCAATCGTGCCGGGATATTAACCCCCGCCGATGGCCTTGATGAAGGCGAAAACATCACGATGTTAGTGATGCCGGTGATGTTGAATAATTGATCGACCGACGAACCAACAAATAAGAAAGCCAGATCTAAAATCTGGCTTTGTTTTTATATAAATTTAATGGTCAGGAAGTATGATGGTGATTCGCCATTGGCGGCTTTCACCGCATTCACGATTGGCAATACAAAGCCCAAAATTCCTGTTCCTATGAGTGTCAAAATACCCAAACCAAGCAATAATATCGCTGGTATGCTTATAATGATATAAAGCAAAAGACTCAATTGCAGGTTTACAATGGCTTTGCCGTGTTCGTCCATTCCCTCAACGCTATTACGTGAAGTCAACCAGATTATCAGAGGAACAATGAAGCCCCCGAAACCGGTTATATAATGCAACAACTGCGTCAAATGGGTGATTGACAACAGTGTATTGTCTTTTCGTAGTACGTTTTGATTAACTAGTTCCATGATATTTTGATTGATGATTTACATATTGGTAGCAATTTTGGGTAAAATGTTACAAGAAAGCGCTTCTTCGTATTTTTGTCGGCATGTCATACACTGATAACATCATTGCTTTGGCCAGCCCATCAGGTATCGGTGCCGTGGCCCTGATTCGTATTTCAGGTCCTGATGCCATTGCCATTGCCGCATCGCAGTTTCAATCGGTTTCGGGCAAGAATTTGGCCAAACAGAAAACCCATACCCTTCATTTGGGTCATATTGTTGATGGTGACAAGGTCTTGGACAAGGTACTGGTTTCCATCTTCAAGTCGCCGAACTCTTATACGGGCGAAGATGTCATTGAGGTATCCTGTCACGGATCTCCGTACATTCAGCAGCAAATCATTCAACTTTTTTTGAGAAGTGGTTGCCGAACGGCAACAGCGGGTGAGTTTACACTCCGCGCTTTCTTGAACGGCAAAATGGACCTGAGCCAAGCAGAAGCAGTGGCCGATTTGATAGCCAGCGATAATGAAGCCGCACATCAAATTGCCGTACAACAAATGCGTGGCGGATTTAGCAATGACATCAACAGACTTCGCGAAGAACTTTTGAATTTTGCCTCCCTTATTGAACTAGAGCTCGATTTTTCTGGCGAAGATGTAGAATTCGCCGATAGGGAGAAGTTTGAGCAACTCTTGGGTGAGATTTCCGAAGTACTTAAAAACTTGATTGATTCTTTCGCTTTGGGCAATGTCATAAAAAATGGTATTCCCGTGACCATTGTAGGTGAACCCAATGTGGGCAAATCTACCCTATTGAATGCCCTTTTGAACGAAGAAAGGGCCATTGTGAGCGATATACCGGGCACTACCCGAGACACCATTGAAGACCAACTATCGATTGGCGGAATCAACTTCAGGTTCATAGATACCGCCGGTATCAGAAAAACCAAAGATGTTGTAGAAGAAATCGGGATCAAGCGTACGCTCAAAAAAATCGAACAGGCCAAAGTGGTCGTTTACCTGTTGGATGCCAAAAACATAACGGGGCCCCTGTCTTTGAGAGAAATAGCCACGATTCAAAAAAAACACCCCGACAAAGCCTTGGTTGTAGCCGCGAACAAGGTGGACGAACTATCAGAAAAAGAAAAATCAAAACTTGAAGCCATCCTTGAAGATATTGAGGGTGCAAAAATGCAACTACTCTCCGCCCAAAAAGGTGAAGGTCTTGAAGCGTTAAAAAACACATTGCTCGAATTTGTGAACATTGGGTCATTGCACGGCAACGACACCATTGTGACCAACAATAGGCACTATCATGCGCTTTTGAAAGCCTTGGAAGAGATTCAGAAAGTCAAAGAGGGCATTTCGCATGAATTGAGCAGTGATCTTTTGGCCATCGATATTCGCCAAGCGCTCTTTCATTTGGGAGAAATCACAGGAGAAGTCACGACTGATGATTTATTGGGCAATATATTCTCGAATTTCTGCATCGGAAAGTAATTGTTGGAAAGATTAAAAACATTTGTGCATTTTGATCCTTTAATTTGAATATGTTAATTTTCGCTAGTACTAATTTGGTAAGCAAATTCTGTTCCTTGAATTATCATAAATCTATGATGGACCTGAATAATCATATCATAAGTCAGTAGATTAAATGGCGATGAATAAAATTAGAAGTCTGCTAATTAACCTTTTATCTACTACAATTGGTGAAATGCTGGTCATTTTGAAGCCGGCAATGGCCAAGGAATTGCGCAAAAAGGGCATGACCGTTGTAATGGGCAATAGTGATTTGACCGTGTGGGAACGTTTAATGCGTAGGGCTATACTCAGAAAATCAGAAAGGAATGATAATCTTGAGGAATTGGCTGAATTTCATCACAATTATTGGACGAATAAAGGAGCTAGTTTTTTTGCCGTCAATAATAAGCGTTTAGAAGATATACACTTGCCTTTTTGTGATTTTATGTTTGAACTTTTAGAAAAAAAACTATCAAACGAAAGTGGAGGCTATAAAACGCTTGTAGAAATTGGTACCGGAAATGGACGTGTTCTAGATTACTTAAGTACTAGATTTAAAGAAATTGACAAATTTATCGGCATCGATTTAAGCGAAAAGCAGACCAATATCAATAAAGAGCAATATGAAGATAATTCTAAACTTGAGTTCATTGTATCAGACGCTTTTGATTGGGTTGACAAATATGGTCAGGGCAATACTATTTTTATCACCTTTATGGGTGTGCTGGAATACTTTACCGAGCAGAGATTACAAGAATTTCTCATAAAACTGCACAACTTGGGCAAGATTATATTCGTAGCCATTGAACCCAATGGGGCGGATCATGATTTTGATAAAAACCCCAATTCCCAAGTATACGGCCCAGAACGCTCTTTTTCCCATAATTACCCAAAACTCTTCAAAAATTCAGGCTTTGAATTATGGCATTTATCTCGAAAAAAACCCGAAGGAAGTGCTGATTATATCAGCTTTTTAGGCGCTATAAATTGAGGTGACCAATTGATTGATTGATTCTTTTATCCGAACTTACGAATCGTTCGACGATATTCTTATACTTTTTTTCTTGCAATAACTAACTTGTGCTGTTATTTACTTGTCTTTTCCTTGAAAATCAAGCAATTATCAAGAAATAACTAATCAATTACAGTTGTTATATCTGCTTGAAAATGCAATTGAACCCAAACGATTTATCGCTTTTAGAAAAATTCAATCGCACCCAGAAAAGTTTCCCTAAAAATAAGACAATCATAACATTGTTTTTAGAGAAGGCAAACCGATTTCCTGAGCATACGGCCGTAGTTTTCTATGATAATGAACTGACTTACCGTCAACTCGATACACTTTCAGATCAGTTTGCAAATTATTTGCAAAAAAAACACAATGTAAAAGCGGGTGATCATGTTGGCCTTATACTGGAACGAAGCGAGAATCTAGTCGTCGGTATTCTCGGCATTCTCAAAGCAGGTGGTGCCTATGTACCCATTGATAATAAAAACTCGCCACAAAGAATAGAATATATCCAAAATGACTGTAACTGCATGGTAACAGTCGATGATTACCTACTAAATGAATTTCAAAAAAATAAAGCGAAATATGCTGGCGCCAAGCCTGATTACTCCGTAAGTCCTGATGATTTGGCGTATATCATCTATACTTCTGGCACTACGGGAAATCCGAAGGGAGTAATGGTGCAACACGATACTGTTGTCAATCTGATCTTTTCGCTGACACATTTTTATCAAATTGACGAATCAGACAAAACTTTGTTGTTCTCAAACTATTTTTTTGATGCCTCCGTAGAACAAATGTTCCTTGCCTTATTGAATGGGGGTACCCTGATCATAATTGACAATAAAGACATCAGAGACCATGTATTGCCCTCTTTGATAGAGAAATATGGGGTTACCCACCTAGAGGCAACGCCTAGTTATTTAGAAACCCTACCTAATCTCTCACATTTAGCCAACCTAAAAAGAGTAGTTGCCGGAGGGGAGGTTTGTTCTCCAAAATTAGCTGAAAGAATGGCCAAGCATTGCAACTTCTATAATGTTTATGGGCCAACAGAAAATACCGTGACATCAACAATATTCAAATACGGTCATGAATATGTAGAAAACAGATTGCCCATAGGAAAGCCGATTAACAATGTAAAGGTCTATATTCTCTCAGATACACTGAATTTAATGCCCGTAGGAGAAGTTGGGGAATTATACTTGGCAGGAAACGGATTAACACGAGGATACTTGAACCTTCCTGATTTAACTTCAGAAAAATTTGTGACCAACCCTTTCGAACCAACTGAAAAACTGTATAGAACTGGCGATTTGGCCAAATGGAGAAAAGATGGAAATCTTGAGTTTATCGGTCGTAAAGACGATCAAATAAAGATAAGGGGCCATCGTATTGAATTAGGTGAAATAGAATCGGTACTCCATTCCATTGAAACAATAGAACGTTCCATAGTGGTTCTTGACAATAAATCAGAAAAAGACCAGACACTTGTCGCCTACATCAAACCATCGGGCACTGAAAGGAATACAGAGGCCGTAGCGGATATATTGTCCAAACAACTTCAAGAGTATATGGTTCCCAGAATCATAATGTGGGTAGATAATTTTCCCTTGACCCCAAATGGAAAAATAGACAAGAAAAATTTGCCGGTTCCTGAATACGAAAGACCCTTCTCCGCCCCAATATATAAAAAGCCCCGCACGGCCTTAGAAAAGGAAATTGCCAAGGTATGGATTGAAATCTTGTTCATTCCCAAAATCGGGATAGATGACAATTTTTTTGAAATGGGAGGCAATTCATTATTGACGCAAAGATTGGCTTCAAGACTAACTCAACAACTGGACAAAAAAATTCCTGTTACCAAAATATACCAAAATCCGACCATAGCCCTACTCTCTGAATTCTTGAAAAAGGAAGACCGCAAAAAAAGTGGGATCAAAAAAACAAGAAAGAAAAAAGGAAGACCAAGAAGGGATATTGCCGTCATTGGCATGGCAGGAAGGTTTCCAGGTGCAAAAAACATTGATGAACTATGGGAGGTTCTTAAAAATGG
>JANQOD010000346.1 GCA_028289745.1 Allomuricauda sp.
TGAAAAAGGTGGACAATGATAGGAATCAGAAGAAGAAGTAATGCCCAAAGTAGTGCTGGATGTTCGAACTGCATTCCCAATACGATTGGCCAAATATACTAATTTGGCAGTAGCGGTTTGCAGGCTTTATGAGTTTATTAAGGGAAAGGGCGGCCTACGTTGCTTTTGGATCACGTTCATAACAGCTAACAGAAGAAAAAGTAATCTTTCATCGGTTGTTGTTGCAATTTGTGAAAGTAGGTGCGAATTTCTTGCTGCGCCATTTCATTGGCCACCGTAACGATGCTCTGTGGATTTTTTAGGTCTGTTAAGACTGAAAAGTGTGACAGCTCCTTTCCATATATTTTTTTGTCGATTTTCTTCGGATTGTCACAGAGCCAAGTGAACCCGATTTCTTTTTCCAACAACTTTTTTGCGATGGTTTTTCCTTTGAATCCAGCGCCCCATATGACCAAAGAACGGGTTGGGTCATGGTTCAACTTCAGAAAATAGTGCAGTTTGATATCCAAAAAATAGTTTTGGGCATAGTGTTCATGGGTACGTGAGGTACGGGTATCATAATCACGCCAAAGGTGCAATACTTCTAAACAGGGAATGATTTTCAGCCGCTGTTCATAAAATCGAAAGGTCAGGTCATAGTCTTCGGGGTAACGGTCGGGCTGAAAGGCACCCGAGGCCTCAAAATCGTTGCGATATACCATCCAACAAGGCGAGGGGATCACGCACTCTTTATAGATTTCAGAAAAGTTTGTGCCCTGGGCGGTCAATTCGTTCAGCCATTTCGCATAACGGTCGTACCCATCGCTGATGCCCCGATCTGAAAAATACCTGACCTGCCCCACGGCTACATGGGCTTTTCCATAGTTGTGAAGCGATTCAACCATCACTTGCAATCGATGGGGTATCATGATATCATCAGCGTCCATACGGGTAATGAATTGCCCTGAACTATATTGATAAGCGGTACGCAGTGCGGGGATTATTCCATTCCCTTTATTTTTAAATACCTTGATCCTGTCATCCTTCAAGGCATACGAGGCAACCAATTCACAACTGGTATCAGATGAATGGTCGTCAACGGCCAACACTTCCCAATCGCTGTATGTTTGTGCCAAAACACTGTCTAAACATTCCCGTAAGAAAGAAGCGGTATTTTTAAAGGGAATCAAGACACTGACCATGGTTCAGCTCAAAAGGGAATACGAAATCAGCAAATTTTCGTTGTGCCTCCAATGGATCCAACCTTTTCCGACCTTTTTGAAATCGTCGTTCCAGAGCTCGACCTGCATCCAATCACCCTTGATCAATATAGGGCGCAGAAAAGCGTAGGGTGTGTTGATCTCACCTGCCTGTTCAAAAGGCCGGGCCCTTACTTTTTCTTTGGAATCAAGGGGCAATTCGACCGAATGCACCTTTAGCAAAAACTCGGGCCACAGCATGACCTTGCCATCATACTTATTTACAAAAGCCGTTTGTCGGGTCTGCGTGTTCACGACCACTTCTACAAATTCCCTTCCCAAAGAAACCATTTGAAAATACAATAGGTCATAATCAAGTTTCATATGCTCAGGTACCAGCCAAGGGGGTGCTTCGGCAATGTCAAAGCCACCATGCTCCAACGGTTTGAAAACTATACTATCGGTGGGCGAATGTTCCATCACCGACTTTTCGAGATTTATATTTCCGTAGAAGTACAATATGGGCCTTTGATGAAAATTGGGAGTGAAAAAGCCCAGCCCCGGTTCTTTTTTTGTGGGCCGTGAAGTAATCTTCGGCACTTTGGCCAAAGCCAATATTTTTTCATTGTCAGCGGGGGCTGTGGGCTTCATGGGCCTTTCTTTCTGTTCAATAGATTGGGATTGCCTGCGTTTTTGGTATTGCATTCTGAAATACAGAAAACAGGTCACCAGCAACACGCTTAGTGCAACGTTGGCCCAGACAATGGCCCTATGTTTTGCGTAATAGGCGATGAAGAAAGAAGCTATGAACGCAATGCCGGCAAATAAAACGCCGTAGCCCAACACAATGGCACCGCCTGCCAACATTTGTCCCTTTCCGGCGTCAATCCATTTTGCGAACAGCAATCCGACCAAAAAAAAGGCCAAGAGCATCAACAAGTTAAAAAGTAGATTGGCGGGTTTGAGCAATTTTTTCATCGGTTCATTTTTAAGGTCTGTTGAATGGCCTTTTCGACCAATTTTTCCATAATGGCATATCCTTTTTTGGTGGGGTGTACCTCATCGCCAGCCAATTCTTTGGGCAGCCCGTTGCGGTCATCTGCCATGGCCGAGAAATAATCTAAATACACCACCCCCTTTTCTTGGGCCATTTTCTTCAGCATATCGTTCAGTTTCGGAATCTTGATATCGGGCCGCAATCCAGGTCGCCACGGATAATCATAGGCCGGAAGCACTGAAGAGACAATGGGTTTGATATCATTGGCCAATGCCAGTTCGACCATTGAGCGTATGTTGCCGTAGATTTGATTTAAGGTCATCGGCCCCGTATTGCCCGCAATATCGTTGGTGCCTGCCAATAGTACCACGATCTTCGGTCGTAGGTCGATGACATCTTGTCGAAAGCGCAATAACATTTGTGGGGTCGTCTGCCCACTGATGCCCCGGTTGACATAGGGCTTTCCTTCAAAAAAATCGGGATTGGCCACCGACCAGCCCTCTGTAATCGAATTGCCCATAAAGACAATTCGGTTTTCATCTGCACCCAATGTCTTCAAGGTGGCGTTCGCTTCCTTATACTTTTCAAGATTGGGCCAGTCTTGTGCAGTCGAGTTCATCATAATGAAAGAAAACAAGATTAACGGGAGATTTGCCATTATCGATCCAGGTTTCATATGTTCTTGTATTAGCTACATAGTTAAAAGTAGTTGTAAATAGGGATGAAAACAATTTTCTTTTTTCAAAGCTTTAACTTGAATCCTTTTTTTTCAAACCAACCTGTAAGCCATACCACAGCCAGGGCAAACAAAAAGGAAACCAATAACCCCGCTATACCGTCGTTCAAAAAACTGGGCAAACGTAGGTTGCTGATTTGTCTGATCGGATAAACGAAATAGGGTATAAGATAGCAAGTAAGTGTTGCCGTACCGGCGGCACGTATCGGCAATGCCCAACGCGTTATCCTTTTTATGTCGGCAATGTAATACAGAAGGGCAAAGGTGAAAAAGCCGATTGCTGAACAGATGGCCAGCCAAGAAGGAGTGGCCCCCAATTTTGAAATGCCCCATTCAGGCCTTGTCATGAAGCCAAAAAGCAGGTTCAAGAGGCCAAAAAGCAACAGGGCCATAAGACCCCACCCGGCTTTCTTTTTGGCAAGATGTGAAAAGAGTACCGTGGCCATTACCCCAGCAGCTGTGAAAGCAGGAATCGTGCCCGAAAACAAGACGGAAAAATAGTGCCAGACCGATGGTAGCCACAAGGGAGTATCAGATGAAGCGATGACCGATAAGATATTGAAAAACAACCAGATAAAAACGACCCAGACCCACCTTCCCTTTGTGGCCAAAAACAATAGGGCATTGGCCAGATAGGCCCAACCGATCAAGCCCAGTATGCCCCACCATGACGTTTGCATCCATTGTTCACCCTGTGGTCCGCCTGTATACACCAAGGCCAATATCAGCAGTATGAAAACGCCCACGGCTTGAAGGGGGCGGTGCCATTTAGGCGATATCGGACTTCTTTTCCAATCCATCCAAATTAAGCATACCCCAAGGGCCATGAAGAAGCACCAGCCATATTTTCCGAGAGGTATAGACGGGTCGTGCGCCGTTTCGTAGTTGACCATGAACACGCCTATCAGCAACAGAGAAAAGGAGCGAACCAAGATGTGCCATGCGATAGCAGTTTTTGAATGCCCTTTTTTTAAACGATTGTTGATGGCATGGGGAATGCTCAAACCAACAATAAAGAGAAACAGCGGAAAGATAATATCTGAAAATCCCAAATAATCTTCACCTGCCTTTGCATGCTCTAGCCACTTGGGCACATTTGTCAGGGTCCAAAAATCATTGACCCAAATCATAAGAAGCATG
>JANQOD010000369.1 GCA_028289745.1 Allomuricauda sp.
CATGAAAAAACATATAACCAGAACGCCCGTAGCAAAATTGAACAAATAGGAAGTACCCCAGAGTGAAGAATTTACTGCCCTATATCATACTGTTCTGCTTTTTTTCGGTCGGATTTTCCCAAACCGAACAAGACTCCATTCCCATAGACACCAACTCAGATTTGGTAGAGCGGAAGCTCCCTGATGACCTTGACCAACGCTATAAGGGCGAAGAATTCGATTATGAGATCACTACCGGAAAGGCCCAAAACCTTCTGGGCAGATTCTTGAACTGGTTGGGCCGCATTTTACGGAACACCTTTGGTATTGAGATCTCACCGCAAACCTTTAAAATAATGGAATATATTATTTACGGTCTTATGGGGCTGTTGGTCATATTTTTGTTGATAAGGGTACTCGTGAACGAAAAATTCAATTCCATTTTTATAAAAAAGGCAAAATCCATCATTGACATTGACCTTTCTGAGCAACATATCGAGAATATCGATCTTGATGCACTCTTGAATGAAGCACTGGAAAAAAAAGAATATCGTATGGCCATTCGATATCAATATTTGAAAGTCTTAAAACGTCTTTCAGAGAAAGGATTGATCGACTGGCATTTCGAAAAGACGAACAACGATTATCAAAGAGAAATCAAGAAACCCAATATCAAGGCAAGTTTTAAGGAAGTATCGTACATCTATGAGTATATCTGGTACGGTGAGCAAGAAATCGATGGGCAAAAATATCGCACGGCCGATACACTGTTTGCTATCTTATCAAATAATCTAAGGGATTGATGGACAAGCGATCTAAAGTCATACTAGGTGTTTTCTGCATGGTCGTGGTAATCATTATCATTACCGAAATCGTTCGGCCCAAACCCGTCAATTGGCGACCATCATATACGGCCTCTGACAAAATACCTTTTGGTGGCTATGTGCTATATAATGAACTCGAGCGGCTTTTCAAGAACAGTGAGATCAAAACTGTACAAGAAAGTGTCTATGACGTTATGGTTGGGCGTGATACCACTGAACGGTCAAGTTATCTGCTCATAAATGATTTCATCTATTTTGACCAGCAAGAAAGTCACCAATTGTTGAACTATGTCGATAAGGGCAACGATGTGTTCATCGCCGCCAACCAGTTGAACGGTGTGCTCGCCGATTCTTTGAACATCTACACAGCCACCGATTATACTATCAAAGAAGACACCATTGCCTTTGATTTTACCAATATACTGCTCAAAGGAGAGAAGTTTGAATATGCCCGGGGCATGTACAAATGGCGGTTTACCAGTGTTGATACTGCGAACACCGTGATCTTGGGGCATATTGCCTATACTTGGAAAGACCCACTGGCCGAAAAGCCAGATGAGCGGCGTCACTTTGCGAACTTTATCAAAACTAGCTTTGGAAAGGGAAACTTTTATGTAAGCACGGTTCCGGAGGCATTCTCGAATTACTATATGCTAAGGGGCAACCAAGATTATGTGGCCAATGCTTTTTCGTATTTGGGCGACCATACGCTATACTGGGACGATTATAAAAAATCAGGGCGGGTCATTATCGATTCGCCCATGCGCTTTGTGCTCAACCAAGCTGCCTTGAAATGGGCCTATTACCTAACCATGATCGGTATATTGCTCTTCGTCATCTTTAGGGCCAAACGTGAACAGCGCATCATTCCGATAGTCGAGCAATTAAAAAATTCATCTGTCGAGTTTGCACAAACAGTAGGTGCCCTCTACCATCAAAACAAAGATTTTACAGATCTCATCAACAAAAAGGTCAACTATTTTTTCGAGTACTTGAGAAGCCACTATTACCTCGACACCAATCATCAAATGGAAAAGTTGGTACATGAATTGGCGGCCAAGTCTGGAAAAAGTCTTGAAGAGGCCAAAAATCTGATGGAATATATCCAATACCTAAAAAGTAAAAACACACATAGCGAGGCTGAGAGCATCGAGCTCAACAAAAAAATAAGCACATTCAAAAATTGATTATGGAAGAACAGAACCCACAAGAGGAATCGTTGAAATTCAACCCAAGAATTGACCTTGGTAAATTGCAAGAGGCCGTGGCCCAAATCAAAGGTCAGATCGGTAAGGTGATCATTGGGCAACAGCACATGATCGAACTGTTGATCATTTCGATATTGGCCGATGGGCATTCACTCATAGAGGGAGTGCCCGGCGTTGCAAAGACCATCACCGCTAAATTGTTGGCCAAAACCCTTAACGTTGGCTTCAGTAGAATACAGTTCACACCAGATTTGATGCCCAGTGATATTTTGGGCACATCGATTTTCAATGTCAAAACGACCGAATTTGAATTCAAGAAAGGCCCGCTGTTCTCAAACATTATTCTCATCGATGAAATCAACCGCGCACCGGCCAAGACACAGGCAGCTCTTTTTGAAGCGATGGCCGAACGCCAGATTACCATTGACGGACTCGAATTTGATATGGAGCCTCCCTTTTTGGTGTTCGCCACACAAAATCCTGTCGAGCAAGAAGGCACTTATCGTTTGCCCGAAGCACAGCTTGACCGTTTTCTGTTCAAAATCAACGTGGAATACCCCTCCCTAGAGGAGGAAATACAAATTCTTGAATCAAAGCACGAGCAAAAAAGCAGAAATCCAGAAACATTGATAAAGCCCGTATTGACCGCAAAGCAAATTGCTGAATATCAAAATACCATCAAAGAGGTCATCGTAGAAGACAATCTGATGAAGTACATCGCCAGTATCGTCAATAATACCCGTACCAATGCCAATCTATACCTAGGGGCCTCTCCGAGGGCCTCCATTGCCTTGATGGATGCCTCAAAGGCCATGGCGGCAATAAATGGCCGTGATTTTGTCACCCCTGACGATATTAAAAAAGTGGCCTACCCGATTTTGGGCCATCGTATCATTTTGACCCCTGAGCGTGAAATGGAAGGTATCACCACCGAAAAAGTGGTGCAACAGATCGTTGAAGGCATCGAAGTACCACGATAACATCTTTTTCATTGAAGCGTATTTTTAGACATACCTATTTACGACAACGGTTCTTCATTGTTCTTATCACCATCGTCTTGGGTTTTTTGACCTCTTTTATGTTAAAAGATGTTTTTGGGGCCATTAAGATGCTCTTTTACCTTTTCGTATTGCTGCTCATTATTGATTTGTTGTTGCTATATGGCTCAAAAGGGCAGGTAGTGGGCAAACGCTTGGTGCCCGATAAGTTATCGAACGGAGATAAAAACCAGATTGAAATTGAGCTTTTAAATGAATATCTCTTTCCCATTGGGGTAAAGATCATTGATGAGATTCCCTTTCAATTCCAAAAAAGGGATTTCGGCCTGCTAAGTCATTTGGTCTCTGGCGAAAGCAAATTATATGCCTATACACTACGGCCCACTGAAAGAGGGATCTATTCTTTCGGAAACCTAAATGTATTCGCTTCTTCACCCTTGGGGCTCATCGCTAGAAAATATACTTTTGACAATGCCTATGAAGTGGCCGTATACCCTTCTTTCCTACAACTTAGAAAGTATGACCTGATGGCTTTTACCAATCGTCTTTTTCAATACGGACTCAAAAAAATAAGACGTATTGGGCATACCATGGAATTTGAACAGATCAAAGAATATATTCCCGGCGATGATATTCGCAATATCAACTGGAAAGCCACCGCGAAAAAAAACCAATTGATGGTAAATCAATATCAAGATGAGAAATCGCAGCCCATCTATTCGGTCATCGATAAGGGGCGGGTCATGAAAATGCCGTTCGAGGGCCTCAACCTGCTCGACTATGCCATCAATGCCACTTTGGTCATCAGCAACATTGCCATCAAAAAACACGATAAGGCGGGTATGTTCGCATTCAGCAACAAGGTTGAAAATCGAGTGGTAGCCGAACGGCGCAGTTCACAGATGAACCTGATTTTAGAGACCCTGTACAATCTACAGACCAATTTTGTCGAAAGCGATTTTAGTAGGCTGTACGTAGATATCAAAAGAAACATTGGTCAACGGAGCCTGTTGTTGCTTTATACAAATTTTGAGACCTTAGATGCCCTTCACCGCCAAATGGGCTATCTTCAGGCCATTGCCAAGCAGCACTTACTGGTCGTCATCTTTTTTGAGAATACCGAGCTTACTTCATTTGCCGAGAAAAAGGCCGAGAACGTACGCCAAATTTTCGAGCAGACCATCGCGG